>CALLPS010000319.1 GCA_938015355.1 uncultured Pleurocapsa sp. | reverse complement strand
TGGTTTTGACCATACCAAAGGCTGATTAAGGTCATTGCCACCCCTGCGATTAGGGTAATTATGCTGCTGGGAATGTTCACGGGTAATAATTTAAGCTAAAGTTTCCTAGAATTTCTATGGGTTAGTCTAATTGTCAGTTTAAAGTAGGCAAACTTTGTTATTTGTTACTTTGCTACTTTTAAAATCAAGATATGGTTAAGAAATTTCGTAATTATAATTAAAATTCCAGCTATAAAAACATTGTTCTCGTCTAATTATTAGGTTAGATCAAATCACTTGAAAATAAACAGGTATTTGATTAAAGTTTCTCAAAATCTCACAGTTTCTTTAGCTTTTGTTTGGGATCTCATAGACCTTATCCCAAAAGTGCTAGCCTAGATATTTTCCAATCTAGCCAAACTTAACTTTTTCTTTATAAGAATTTGCATACTTTTAGCTATTTTCGTAAGCAATCTGAAGAATATCTAAAAAGATAAAACTATTAGAAAAAGGTCGCTAGAGTGAATAGAGAAAATACCAAAAGTTAATACAGCAAAATTATAGTTTTACCGCTGAATCATATTTTAAATATAATTACCTGGCTATGACCGAATCATTTTTGCAATTTCCTGAGAACAATATTCCACAAGTATCCCGACCCCAAATATGGATACGGCGTTTAGTCTGGAAAATTGCGATCGCCACTTTACTATTAATGGCGGTAGGCAGTGCTACCAGAGTAATGAACGCGGGTTTAGCCTGTCCTGATTGGCCATTGTGCTATGGTCAGTTAGTACCAACTAGACAGATGAATCTTCAGGTATTTCTCGAGTGGTTTCATCGTCTAGATGCGGCATTGATTGGGGTAAGTGCGATCGCTTTATCTGGCTTATCTTGGTGGTTTAGGAAAGAATTACCGACTTGGCTGCCCTGGGCGGCTACTTTTGCCCTGTTTCTCATTGTTTTTCAAGGAATTTTGGGGGGGTTGACCGTAACTCAGCTACTACGTTTTGATATTGTTACCGCCCACTTAGGCACCGCGCTATTATTTTTTAGTACTTTAATTATCATCGGCACGGCTTTGACTCCCTACCAGGGAAGCCATGCTACAGGAAAACTATCTGGGATTGGTTTTGTTGCTGCTACTTTAGTTTACTTGCAAAGCATTTTAGGTGGATTAGTGGGTTCTCGTTGGGCTTTGCATCAATGCTTTGGCGGGTTTCAGCTATGTAATGTAATGAACGCTCACATACTAGGTGTTGTCCCACCAACTTTAGCCACAGTCATATTAGTCTGGTTTACTAGGAAAACTCCTGGTTTACCTAAAAATTTGCGAACTTTAGCTAACTCAGCAGCAGCATTAGTAAGTTTACAGATTTTACTGGGGATCGCCACTTTCAAGCTGCACCTCCAGGTTGAACCCTTAACTGTTGCTCATCAAGCCGTAGGAGCAAGTTTACTAGGAGTATTAATCGCCTTCACTGTATTAGCAATTAGAGATCGCAGTAACCAACAATCTCTAATTTAATTATCAGTTTTCTTTTCCACACTACTAGACAACGATCATCAGACCAACTTTTAGGAATAAGCATCATGACAGGGACCAGTATCGCTCGCAGTAATCAAAATATAGCAGAAGTAATCAAAAGCTATTATCAGCTAACTAAACCCCGCATTATTCCCCTGTTATTAATAACTACCGCCGCCTCAATGTGGATTGCCTCAAATGGGAGAGTTGATCCTTTCCTCTTGCTAGTAACTCTATTAGGGGGAACATTAGCCGCAGCTTCGGCACAGGTATTAAATTGTATCTATGATCGAGATATAGATTACACTATGACGCGGACGCGGACGCGCCCCATTCCTGCGGGGAAAGTACAACCTCGCCACGCTTTGATTTTCGCCACTGTCTTGGGAGTATTATCTTTTTCTCTACTAACAGTGTTTGCCAATCTTTTATCCGCATTATTGGCATTGTCTGGCATTGTCTTCTACATGCTGATCTATACCCACTGGCTGAAACGACACACAACCCAAAATATTGTGATTGGTGGTGCAGCAGGTTCAATCCCTCCTCTTGTAGGTTGGGCTGCGGTAACTGGTGATTTGAGCATTGTCCCCTGGCTATTATTTGCATTGATCTTCCTTTGGACTCCTCCTCATTTCTGGGCTTTAGCCTTAATGATTAAAGAAGATTATGCGGAAGTGGGAGTACCAATGTTACCTGTAGTTGCTGGGGAAGATGCCACTGCTAAACAAATTTGGATCTATAGTTTATTAGTAGTTCCTTGTAGTCTGTTGTTGATGTATCCTGTGGGTAATCTGGGAATAGTATATGGCGCGATCGCACTTTACCTCGGTTACAAGTTTCTCTATAAAGCCTGGTCATTAAAACAAGATCCCACTAGCAATCCATTAGCCCGTGGCATGTTTAAATATTCTATTTTTTATATGATGCTGCTTTGTGTGGCGATGATTGTTGATACTTTGCCCATTACTCATCAGCTCATGGGGATGGTATTTACTTGCGGAGGATAATCACTCCAGGGCAGTATTTATTAATAATATTTGCTGCCCATTCTCAACTTATTTGCAATCTCGAAGCAACTAAAATTTAATTTAGATAACTGACGTTACGTACTAATTAATCTATTGAGGTAGGGATTAGGAATTAGGGGTTAGGGATTAGGGAGATTATTAGGCAACGATCTCGCATTCCATTCCCAGTCCCCAGTCCCCAGTCCCCAGTCTCTGATTGTCACAGATCGCGCCCGTGCGTAACATCAGTTAGATAAAAAATCAGACTTTAAGAATATAAACTTCCAAGATAGTAGCTTTAAACTAGATGCGGCAAATAACTCTTGTAATTCTATATGGATGCCTTGGGAATGTGGATATTTTGATGCAAGTAAATCAAAAGTAGCAATTTGTCCTATTTCCGAATCTGCTATTCAAGCAATGAGTGATCAATATAAAGGTCAAGAATATTTAGGTTTGTATCCTTACGTTGCTGATGGTCAGGATTCTTATAATAAAGATACTCTTTGGATACATGATTCGGCAACAAAGTATTGTTCTCTGGTTAGTTGGATGAAGGGAAAGTTGCCAAAATACCGAATATCATATGTAAGATAAATTAACTTCAATGAGTAATAAAGAAACCCATCTTCAGATGATTCAAGGAGTTATTAATCGGCTTTCTCAAAATTCTTTTTCACTAAAAGGTTGGAGCGTAGCACTTCTATCAGCTTTGTTCGCTTTTTCTGCTTCTAATCCTGAAACAAATTTTGCTTATCTTGCTTTTGTTCCTGCTATTGCATTCTGGATTTTAGATGGTTACTTTCTATATCAAGAAAGACTATTTCGCAAATTATTTGATAGTGTTAGAAACTTAGATGAAGTTAATATTGACTTTTCTATGGATACAAGCAGATTTGAAAATCAATCTCTTTCATTACTAAAAGCTATGTTCTCGAAAACTTTGCTAGCTTTTCACGGAATACTAATTTTTTCGGTATTGATAATAATATTTATTGATTTTTTAAATAATACGACTACTCAATCAAGTATTAATACATATAAACTACTAGTTCTAAATTGCAATTGAAAACTAATAAAGGAAGATATCTCCTTGTATAGTTAGATATAGTATTAGTAGCAATTTTACTCATTAAATCACTAACATCGATCGCTGATTTCTTGCCAGGAAAATCGTTGTAAATAAGATTGATCAGCAGTAACAGAAGCTACTAGTAATTGTGTTGTAGAAAGTGCGATCGCTGTAACTTTAGCTCCAGGAGATAAAGATAGTTGATATTGATTAACCTGATGCTTATCACCATTAACGATTACCATTTTTCCCTGGCGATCGCATAAAAGATAGCCTTGAGGACAGGAAACTATTAAACTAGGAATAATATCGAGGTTAATCCGTTTAATATTAAATTTCTCGAAAGTAATTAAAAGGGCTACTGCCGAATTATTTCCCTCAGTGGCTAGGATTTGGTGGTCAAATAGAGGATTATAAACAACTAAATCTAGCCGAGTTTTAATCGTAAAATTAGCTAGCCAGTGTCCCCGACGATTAAATAAATGAAATTCCGTCTCTTGTTGGCGATTTTGATAAATTCCCAAACCACGACGATTATCCAACGCAATTAACATCTGCCATGGTTTACGGTTAATTTGCGATCGCAATAGTTGACAGTTGGGAGCTTTGAAAATTTCAAAAATGGGGGTTTTTGATTTATGGGGAATATAAGAAACTGCGAGCCAAGATGTCAGAGTATCAAGACTGCAAACTAAATTGTTAGTGGGAAACGAAACCACTGGCAACCAAGTAGTTGTAAAAAAACGAAACTCAGGAGATGCCGTATTTTGAGGTAAATAGTAGATCGAAGACAAGGTGCTGATCATGCAACCCTGGGAATTAAGCGTCAGATTACGAATTGGCTTATCTAAAGTCATAGACCATTGATCGACAATTGCCTCTGGGAGACGAGAATCCTGGTAACACTGAAGTAACAAATGATTGCCATATCCGAGATATAGCTGTTTATCGGCGATCGCTAGATGAGTTATCTTATGAGCTAGAATTGATTCAGAAGTAGGGGTGAGAATCATTCCCTGTAATTTAACCTCTTGAGATATAGCATTACAGATTTAGCTTAGGACATTCAGCTTGAGAGTGTAAATTTATCCTTTATCCTTTATCCTTTATCCTTTATCCTTCATCCTTTATCTTTTATCCTTTATCCTTCATCCTTTATCCTTTATCAGTCTACATCTAAAACTCAAATTAAATAATGCCCAAACTAAGTTTAGGAGCGCGTTTGTTTATCTCCCATCTATTGGTAATGATGGTGGGTTTAGGCAGCTTTGTAATTATCGCTAAAGTTTCCTCTCCCAGAATGTTTGTTTTGCGTTTAGAACAATTAGAAAAGAGAGGGATTTTTACGGTTCGTTCGGCTCGTACTTATTTAGTAGAGGGATTTCAAAATGCTTGGAATCGCAGTGCTATTCTTTCAATCGCCGTTGGGGCAACTGCCGCAGGAGGAGTTAGTTATCTATCTTCCAAGCGTATTACTCAGCCTGTGAAGCAAATGAAGCAGATTACTCAGAAGTTTGCTGCGGGGGATTTAGCAGAAAGGGTTCCTGAAAGCGACATTCCCGAACTAAATCAACTGAGTGTTAGTTTTAACTCCATGGCTAGTAGCATCGATGATGTAGAACAAAGAAGACGAGAGTTGATTAGCGACTTAACCCATGAGTTACGTACCCCGTTAACAGTGATGCGGGGCTATTTAGAAGAACTCGCCGAAGGTAGAATCGAAGGTACTCCCGAACTATATTTACGTTTAATTCGAGAAACTCGACGTTTAGAACGATTAATTCACGATTTACAAGAACTTTCTCGGGCAGAAGCAGGATATCTTTCAATTAACTCTCAATCAATTAATTTATATCCTTTGCTTGCGTCTTTAGTGGAACGTTTTGCCGATCAACTATTAGAAGAAGGTCCCGAATTAGAGTTAAAATGTCCCCAGGATATTCCTACTGTCTTAGCTGATCGCGATCGCACCGAACAAATTCTCGTCAACCTGTTAGGGAATGCCATCCGCTACACAGAAACAGGTTTAATTACCGTTGAAGCAACCAAAGTCAACCGTTTGGTTTGGATCTCCGTCATCGATACAGGAGTTGGTATTGCCGAATCAGACTTACCCTTTGTCTTTGAACGGTTTTGGCGCGCCGATCCCTCTCGCGCCAGCCACTCTGGGGGAACAGGTATTGGTTTGGCAATCGCTCGTCGTCTAGTTGAATTGCAAGGTGGCAAGATTGAAGCATCCAGCAAACTAGGAGAAGGTAGCACCTTTCGCTTCTGTCTACCCGTTGCCTGAGCATTCTTACCCACCCACTTATTTATTTGGTTTCTATTTAGCCTAGACTAAAGCTCTTCTAATTGATCTAAACGCAACCAGACATTAGGAGTAGGAACGTAAAACTGAACTAGGGCATATTCATCATTAAGATCGACAATCTCTCCTTTACTATCAAACAAATAGGATGGCAGACGAGCATCACTAGCTTTTGCTTCCAGGCTACCTTCTAACTTTTCTTGGACTACTTTAACTAAAGATCCTTTCTTGATACCTGCCATAATTATTAACTGTAATGATTGCTTACAACTAAATTATATAGACTTGAGCCAGTCTAGCAGCAGAGAATTAAACTGCTCTGGATATTCATCATGGGGACAATGCCCAGCATTTTCCAATTCAATCAACTTTAAACGAGGATTAAGAGATGCGATCGCAGCAGCCTGTTTTGGCGGTATCATTTTATCTTGTAGTCCCCAGATCAATAATATGGGCAAACCTAACAAGGGTAACAAATCTCTAACAGATTTAGCAAAGCTGGCTTTCCTGACACTACGAGATAGACGAAATAAAGTTTGTGCCGAGCCTTCATCATATGCGGGGCTAGACAAGATTTCTACCAATTCATCGGTAACGGCTTCTTGGTTAGGATAAGCAACTCCCGCCCATTTACGAATTATGTTTGGTCTTCTGACTATTTTAAGAATACTTTTGATTAATAAGGGAGAAGCGAAAAGATTTTCCATTGCCGTTACTATCGGTCTAACTAAAGGTGGGAGCATATCCTCTCGCACCGATACGTCGGGTAAACTCAGCATAACTAGACCCTCAACCATCTCAGGATATTTAGCTGTCGTGTTTAAACATACCAATGAGCCGATAGAGTTGCCGACCAAAATTACAGGCACCCCGATAAAAGTTTGCCAAAAATCATGGACTTGCTCCGTCCACAAATCTGCACTATATTCAGTGTCAGCTTTTCTCGATGCTCCAAAACCAAGTAAATCCAGGGCATATACAGTATGGTACTGAGCGATTACAGGTAAATTATGTCGCCAGTGTTCAATGCTGGCACCAAAGCCATGAATAAAGATCATCGGGGGATATTTGCCACCATCTGACTGCTGTTTTCCCCGCAGATAACTATAGCGAGTCTGCCAACCACGCCAAACCCAGTCCCTTTGATTGCCAATACGTTCTTGCCAAGATTGATATCTAGTCAAATTACTTACTTAAAAAATATTTACAAGATACTCCCTTGGTGTTCAAAGTGTATCTATCCTTAGACTAATGCTAAATATATAATCAGAGATAAAATTAACTTAATACTCTATTAATAGCAATATCGGTAAAATGGTATGTGATAAAAGTTTTTATCACCAATTAATATTTAGTTCAGAATAATCAACATAAAAGGAAAGAAAAAGTACGCCTGTGAGAGATAGAAGACGCAGTAACAATAGTCGCGATCTAACCAAAACTAACGAAAGAATTCGCTTCCCCGAAATTCGTGTTATCGACTCCGAAGGTGAGCAACTGGGAATTATTACTCCCAAAGAAGCTCTGGCAAGAGCGCAAGAACAAGGCTTAGATTTGGTCTTGGTTAGCGAAACCGCCAAACCCCCTGTCTGTAAAATTATGGACTATGGGAAATATAAGTACGAGCAAGATAAAAAACTCAAGGAAGCGAAGAAAAAACAGCACAACGCTGATGTTAAAGAAGTGAAGATGCGCTACAAAATTGAGGAGCATGACTATAATGTGCGCGTCAAAAATGCTCAACGCTTTCTTTTGTCTGGAGATAAAGTCAAGGCGACTATCAGTTTCCGTGGTAGAGAAATTCAACACTCAAGGCTAGCTGAAGACTTGCTGCGTCGCATGGCAAAAGATTTAGAAGAATATGCTGAGGTGCAGCAGTTTCCTAAACGAGAAGGTCGCAACATGATGATGTTGTTGTCACCGAAGAAGTAGCTGCTGGATTAGCACCTAATTTCGTAGCTTGGTCTAGATAAATATTATTCAGGGACTTTAATAGTCCCTTTATTTTGCCTAAGTATATTTACCGTCGATTTGGGCTTAAAGCCTACCCCGTGACTGGATACTTGCTCGTAGTATTTAGTTTTTAGTATTTAGTAAGTATTTAGTATTAAACCCGCTACCCTGAACTAATAACTAATAACTAATAACTAATAACTAATCTGTAGATAAGACTCAAAATCAACTGATCAACCTTGATTCGCTTTTGTATCTTGGACTGCGACCCAAAATAGAATTGCTGTAAGGGGAATGCTGGCAGCCAAAATTAAACTAGTCACCATACTTCCTAATTCTGGATTACCTGAAGACAATTCAAAAACTGAACCGACTCCAGCGATCGCCGTAATACAGCATAACAGCAAGCAGACTCCGCTTTTCGGTGTCATGGAAATCATATTATTAACTCCTCTATTTATAAGTTTATTTTATAAGTTTATTTTTTATTGTTACTATTTCTTCACTGGCTTGACGGCACTGGCAGCAAAACCTCTTTTCTTCAACTCTTCATTAAGAGCAATGTTATTATTTACCCGATCAACAAACATGACACCATTTAAGTGATCCATTTCATGTTGAATAGCGCGGGATAATAAACCAGTAGCTTTTAGTTTACAGGGTTTTCCCAGTTCATTTTTATAAGATATTTCAATTTCATCAGGACGAGTTACTTCTAAATAAACCCCAGGAATACTTAAACAGCCTTCTTCTGAGTTACAAAGATTGCTACTGGAGTTAATAATTTTGGGATTAATTAATATTAACGGTGGCTCATCAGGCTGATCGAGAGCAATATCGATCACTATAAGCTGCTTATGAATGCCTACTTGGGGTGCTGCTAAACCAATGCCATCGGCACTGTACATTGTTTGCAACATTTCCTTAATCGTCTGGCGCAGCTTATCATCCACCTTGGCAATGCGTTTGGCAGGTTGACGTAATACGCGATCGCCCAAATAATGAATATCTAAGGGAGGATTATCTAACTTTTTCTTTTCTACTGCCGTCAAGGTAGTCATATATCTGATAGCACAATTTAAAATTTTCTGATTGATTATATTTTATCGTTAAACAAAATACCACTGCTGATTTTAACTTTGAGCATTTTAGTTCAGATAAACTGCGATCGCTAACATTAATTACTTGATGCTTGCACTAAATGGATCATCACTTGTGCATCTGATGAATTCGATTCATCCCCACCCGTCTATAAGATGGGGAATTCCCTATTGAACAGTTCAAATCATTAATTAACTGTTAATTAATAATTAACCTTCGTCATTACTAATAATTTTTGGTACACGGAAAAAATCACCCTGTTGCTCAGGTGCAGCTTGCAACAACTCTTCCTTATAAGGAAAAGGAGTTAACTTATCCTTACGGGTAATATTACTAGTTTCAATCGCCCTAGTAGTTGGGGGGACATCAGTAGTATCCAATTCACTCAACTGATCAAAATATCCCAGAATACTATTGAGTTGAGTCGTAAATTCCGCTTCTTCGGCTTCGGTAATATTAAGCCTTGCTAGATTGGCAACTTTTCTTACTTCTTCGCGATCAATCATATTTTTGATTACTGATTATATTATCCCGCTTGATGGAACTAATGACTAATGACTAATGACTAATTAAAGGCTTATAGCTTATAGCTTTTAAAAGAATACATCCATTTCAGAGCGCCCTGTAATCTTCAGCCAGTTTTGGGCTTCCATATAGTTGTTTGGGGCAATACGAATTGCTTGTTTCCAGTATTCTGCCGCCTTGTCGTAATAAGACTCTGCCTTTTCAACATCCCCTCCTTCTTTAGATTTTTCTCCCTCATAATGATAAATAACCGCAATGTTATTTAATGCTTGGGGCATTCTGGGATTTAAATCGATCGCTTCTGTATATAGCTCAATTGCCTTATCAATATCTCCATTACTAGCATAGATCAAGCCCATATTATAGAGAATATAGCTGCGGTCATTAGGATCTTCTTCCAGGGTTAACGCCTCTTCATAGTTTTCTAAGGCTTCGGCATACTCTCCATCTCCTTGCGCCGACATGCCATCTCGATAGTAGGCAAATGCTTCCTTGGCTTTTTTATTAGTAGGCAGTGCTTTGAGGATAATGTCTGCCATGACAGTAAAAGTTTTATCGACGAAATTATCGTTTCTCTGGGTGCGGGGCATAATTAGTTCTTAAATCAGTTCAATATAGCTAAATAGATATTAACGTCAAACGCAAATCAATAACTTTAAGTTACTTTGAGTTTTAAAACAGGATAGAGTTAATTAACTTAAAAGATAAAGGAGCAAATCTTTTTTATTGGCGATCGCAATATCGATTAAAGTAGAAATAGGTTGAAAAAATTTAGGATTGAGGAATTAGTAATTCTGCTACAATCGGCAGGTGATCTGACCCAATTGCCCGTCCTAATTTAAAGTTTTTGACCTGAATCTCAGAACTCACCAAGCAATGATCTATGGGTGCAGCAAGAGCAGCAAATTGCGGTGCCAGGGTCGATTGAGTTGGTAAGATCCCAAATCCCTGACGAGCATTACGTAAGCCTGATCGTTTGATCATTGAATGATAAAAAGGCGACCACATCGAGACATTAAGATCCCCCATGACAATTACAGGCTGCTTCAAATCTGCAATATATTCGCCAATGCCAACTTCTAAATGTTGATTACGAATTTGCCAACCTTCATCCCCAAAATATAGCTGGGGATAGGCATGAGTCGCGATAAATTTAAATTTGCGATCGCTAATTTGCAGTTCAATTATAACTAGTCCGCGATATGTACCATACAGTTTAATCTCTGGTTGCGGTAGGGGCAGTTTACTATATACTTCAATCTCTAGTTGATCGGCACGAAGATGATAGGGATAATTAGACTGTAATGGCTTTAATCCTTGGTGCCAATCAGGTACCGCCTCTTGAAAAATAGCAATATCTGGTTGCTCTTGATTGACTAGTGCGATCGCTTTATTATACTTTTTATTTGACCACAAGACATTGTAAGACAAGACTTTTAGTGGTTGATATTGCTCAGGGTTAACAATTACTGGTCGATTAAAATACCAGGGCAAAATTACAGCTAAGTTAAGCAAGACACAACCAAGATTAATTACAATCCAGAATCTTTTAAACGTCAGCAGGAAATAAACTAAGCAACAGAGAGCTACTAACAATAATTGCAGCTTATAGCCAGAAGCAAACTCAAAATAGCGATGCAACCGACCTAAATAACCGATTAAAGAAAGAGCGATCGCGCTTAAACTCAAACCTGCAAATAGATAATAAGCAATACTCTGACGTTTTTTACTAAACACCGATATTTATCGCATAGATATCATAATGAGAAGCTACAAGTTAACAGATAAAGATTATTTGTGACCAGTTAAGAGACTACGTTTAGAGAGAAAACTAACTAAATAAAGCAGATATCGTAGCTAAACTTCCTTTTACGGGAGGGAAGCATAAGCACCAATGCCTAAAAGTAGATATCCCAATAGTTTATAAGCGGGCATTTTTAGGCGCAAATTTAACAAGGCGTTTGGCCAACGCGATGGACTTTTCGCGTAAATCTTTATAGCTCAACACGGCTTTGAGCTGCGCTTTACCCGTATAATAATTAAATCCTGTCTCGCATTGCGCTGCATAATCAAGGGCATCGCATAAAGTTGGAAAATCCCCGTAACGAATCGCTTTTCCCCGCGCGATCGGTGTTGGCTCTATCATCATCTTATCCTAACCATAAAATATTGCGCATATTTTATGTGCTTCCCTTATTATATTAACCCCGTATAACATAAGTCTAAGCAAATTTGTTAACACGCTGTGTAACATTATGTAACAGAGCTTTGCTGTAACAAAATTCACATATGGGTCAAGTTTATATCAATTTTATGGGTTTAGTTATAGTTTTGCGTGTATACTATAACACCAATATAAACCTATGCTTGGATTATTATCTGAATATTGAGATCGACTATTTGCATTAAAACCCTAAATCAAGATTTAGGAAATGTACTCGCGCCCGCTTTCAAAAGATGCATTGCCATCGCGCCGCCGGTACCATCACCGATATTAATACCAAGATCTAATATCGGGTCTTTATCAAGACGGTCTAGCAAAGCCCGATGCGCGGGTTCTGCGCTGACATGACCCGCTAGGCAATGGGCAATAGCTTCGGGGTTAATTTGATGCAAAATGGCCGCTGCGGCGCAGACTACATAACCATCCAAAATGATCGGGATATGCTGATGCCGGGCGGCAATAATGGCCCCGACCATGCCCGCCATATCGCGTCCGCCAAATAGCCTTAGTACTTCAAGCGGGTCAGTAAGCATGGCTTTATGCTTAGCAATGCCCTTTTCCACGGCTTGAATACGGGCTTTCGCGTAAATATCATCGCCGCCCGCCCAATAATTAGCTCCGCCGCCAAAAAGCCCATGGGCTACCCCTGCCCCAGCAGCCGCTGCGCCAAGCCCCGCAGAGCCGATCACAATGATGTCGGCGGCTTCTGCGACCACCTCCATGCCAAAGGCAATGGCGGCAGCGCAGTCTTTTTCCGATAGGGACGGGGCCAAAGTAAAATCTTCGCTAGGATAGTCTGTCCCAAATTCATAGACTTTGAAAGCCGCGCCCGATTGCCCCGCAAGGGCTTTAAGAGCCGCCTTACCTTGCGTCAGATTATCAATACGGCTTTGAGATATTTGCACAAAATCTTTGCCGTAAAATTGCTGCGCGACGCCATGCGTGCCTGAAAAAACTGCAATCATCGGCCGTAATAAGTCTGGACGTTTATGTCCTTGCACGGCTGCTATTCTGGCCAGCGGTTCCAAAAGATCGCCAA
>CALLPS010000318.1 GCA_938015355.1 uncultured Pleurocapsa sp. | reverse complement strand
ACTTCCACTGTTCTGTAGAGACTACCTAAAATCAATATGCTAGGCTCGAATAAATAATTAGTATATTAGAATTTAGTTAGCCATGTTTGACAATAAAAAAACCAAAGCACAGTCAATTATTCGCTCTCATGTTTTATGGGCAATGGGAGGGGGATTAATTCCCATTCCTCTAGTTGACTTTGCTGCTGTGACTGCCATTCAATTAGAAATGCTTCAACAGTTAGCAGCGCTTTATGAAGTGAATTTTTCCAAAAGTAACGGCAAAACATTTGTTTCTGCTTTAACAGGAACTACGATTGCCCGATTGGGAGCGAGTTTTCTTAAGGCAATTCCAGGCATAGGAACAGTTGTTGGGGGTGCTTCAATGTCTCTTGCTTCAGGAGCATCTACTTATGCTGTTGGACAAGTTGCGGTCGATCATTTTGCCAATTCAGGTAATTTGAGCAATTTTGTGGAAGACCAACTTAAAAAAGCCTATGAAGATGCCTTTCAACAGGGAAAATCTTATGTTTCCGATCTTGAAGATAATCAAGGAGAAGCTGTTGATATTTATCAAACTTTAGAAAAACTAGGTAAGCTGAAAGAGCAAGGTATCCTAACAGAAGAAGAATTTAAAACTAAAAAGCAGCAATTACTGGATCGATTATGATTAGGACAACAATTAAATCGCGCCATTCTAACTGATTTGAAGTGAGCTACATCTTCCGATTACTACTCAATCTTGTCTAGCGCTAGATTAAAAACTGCATTAACCATTGATTGATTCCTCACCGATATAAGTGAAAAGTGAACGGTGATTCGCAGGGAAAAAAGAAAAGGGAAAAAGTAATCCTTTCTCTCTTCCCGAATCATCATAAATAACGGGGCTATAAACCCATTTATTAAAGAGTGAAAACCTACCTATGAAAAAAATACTGAACAGACCAGATATAATTGATTTTTTTCATCGCCTAACCAAAAATTATTTGTATGAACGGGAGTGCGTGGAAGTTGAAGAAGCTATTCTCCCCATTTTCCTCAACCAAGCCACTGAATCTGTAGATGTCGGAGCTAATTATGGGCGTTATACAGTTTTAATGTCCCTATTTTCACAACATGTTCACTCATTTGAACCTAGTCCCCAATGCATCAAATATCTAGAGAATTTATGCTTACCAAATGTCTCGATTTATCCTCGGGCATTATCAAGCAACGAAGGCTTTGACCAATACTTTGCCCCAATTAAAGAGGGAACTCCATTTAGCTCCCATGGCTCTCTTGAACAGTCTGTTTTAACTGCATACCGTGATGTAGATACGATTAAAGTTACCAAGTCCACTCTCGATTCTTTATCTGCCAAGAGGATTAGCTTTGTCAAGATCGATGTTGAAGGTCATGAGATGGAAGTTTTATCTGGTGGACAAAATTTAATTTCGGAACAGCAACCTATCTTTATGGTGGAAGTAGAAGAACGCCATAAACCAGGGAATGTAGTCAAGATAAAAGATTTTTTTGACAAATTTAATTATCAGGGATTTTATATTTCTGAAGGAAGTATATTTCCCTTTGCATCGTTTGTGGATGAACTTCAAAATCCCCAGGAATTGAAGAGACCTGTTCCCCGCAAAGAGATGCGTTATGTAAACAATTTTATTTTCATCCCACCATCAATAGAGACGGATTCAGTGATTAAGAAAATGAGTGCGAAACTTAGCAATCCTTTTAGCAATTTTAATCTTACTCAGATATTCGTCTTATTTCGGGTGGCTATGGGCAAGAGCAGAAATCATCCAATGAACTAAAAATAAATAAATAAATAAAAATCCCCCATCCGAAGATGAGGGAAGGCGTTGCTTAAAAAGCTAATACTAGTTTTAGTTTAGTTAACCAAACTTACCAGCCGTAGAAGCAATCAGGAAGGCAGCATAGGTCAGTATGTAACCCACCGTGAAGTGAGCTAAACCAACTACGCGAGCTTGAACAATTGAAAGAGCAACAGGCTTGTCTTTCCAGCGAACTAGGTTCGCTAGAGGAGTACGCTCGTGCGCCCAAACAATAGTTTCGATCAACTCTTGCCAATAACCACGCCAAGAGATAAGGAACATGAAACCAGTTGCCCAAACCAGGTGTCCGAAGAGGAACATCCAAGCCCAAACAGAAAGGTTGTTAGTACCGTAGGGATTATAACCGTTAATTAATTGAGCTGAGTTCGCCCAGAGATAATCACGGAACCAACCCATTAGATAGGTTGAGTTTTCGTTGAATGTGGCAACGTTACCTTGCCAAATACCCAGATGTTTCCAATGCCAGTAGAAAGTCAGCCAGCCCAAGGTATTTAGCATCCAGAACATAGCTAAGTAGAAGGAATCCCAAGCTGAGATATCACAAGTACCGCCACGACCAGGTCCATCACAAGGGAAAGCAAAACCGAAGTCTTTCTTGTCGGGCATTAGTTTTGAACCACGAGCATCTAAAGCTCCTTTGACCAAGATCAAAGTAGTGGTATGAAGTCCTAAAGCGATCGCATGGTGAACTAAGAAATCTCCAGGCCCAATGGTGAGGAACAAAGAGTTAGTTCCGCTATTAATTGCATCTAACCAACCACCTAACCACACATTGCCATGATTAGGAAAGGCTGTATAAGCTACACTGTCAGGATTAGACAATAAGGTGTCAAATCCATATAACAACTTACCATGAGCAGCTTGAATCCATTGAGCAAATACAGGCTCGATCAAGATTTGTTTTTCAGGAGTCCCAAAGGCTACTACGACATCATTGTGTACGTACAAACTCAAGGTATGGAATCCAAGGAATAGGGATACCCAACTTAAGTGGGATATCAATGCTTCCTTGTGCTCTAGCATTCGATACAGCACATTATCTTTATTGGCTTCAGGATCGTAATCCCTAACTAAGAAAATTGCACCGTGAGCAAAAGCACCAACCATTAAGAATCCAGCAATATATTGGTGATGAGTATATAAAGCTGCTTGAGTCGTATAGTCCCTAGCAATGAACGCATAGGAAGGCATCGAGTACATATGCTGCGCTACCAGAGAGGTAATCACACCCAAACAAGCCAAGTGCCATCCTAGTTGGAAGTGCAAAGAGTTGTTGTAAGTGTCATACATTCCCTTGTGTCCAGCACCAATCATGCCACCAAAAGGAGTTCCAGATGGTGGATTGTGAGCTTCCATGATTGTCTTCATATCGTGACCAATACCGAAGTTGGTACGGTACATATGACCAGCAATGATGAAAATAACTGCGATCGCCAAATGGTGATGCGCAATATCTGTCAACCACAAAGACTCAGTTTGGGGGTGGAAACCACCTAGGAAAGTCAAGATAGCTGTTCCAGCTCCCTCAGAAGTACCAAATACATGACCAGCAGTATCAGGATTCTGAGCGTAAACACCCCAGTTAAGACTAAAGAATGGTCCTAAGCCTGCGGGATGAGGAGGAGTAGAAAGGAAGTTATCCCAACCAACATGCTGTCCGCGAGATTCGGGGATAGCAACGTGAACTAGGTGTCCAGTCCAAGCTAAAGAACTGACCCCAAATAAACCAGCTAAGTGGTGATTGAGGCGAGACTCAGCATTTTTGAACCAAGCCAAGCTAGGACGGAATTTTGGCTGCAAATGCAACCAACCAGCAAACAAGAAGAGAGAGGAAAGAATCAATAAGAAGATTGATCCTTGGTATAACTCCTGGTTGCTAGTCATACCAATGGTGTAAAACCAGTGATAGACACCAGAATAGGCAATATTTACTGGGTTAGATGCCCCACCTTGAGTAAAGGCATCGATCGCACCTTTACCAAAATGAGGATCCCAAATCGCATGGGCGATTGGGCTAGTGTTTAAAGGATCTTTTATCCACTGTTCAAAGTTACCTTGCCAAGCGACATGAAACAGAGTACCGGAAGTCCACAAGAAGATGATGGCGATGTGACCAAAATGGGAGGCAAATATCTTTTGGTAAAGATTTTCCTCTGTCATACCATCATGCAGCTCAAAGTCATGAGCAGTGGCAATTCCGTACCAGATCCGACGAGTAGTCGGGTCTTGGGCAAGATCCTGGCTAAATTTCGGGAATTTAGTTGCCATAGGTTATGGGTAGAATTCTCCTGTTAAGGTTAAAAACGAGCTAAGTAAATTACTTATTGCTACTCATTTCAGACTTGTTTTACTACCTTCAATATTTAATATTGTTGGATAGTAATTTTGTTAAAACACGGCTTGCTGATTCAGCTTGCTAGTTTGCATCAAGTACCTCCAAAATAATCTAATCTTAGAAGTGTTTTATCTAGATATCAAATAGCTACCGTTGAATTTTCTTTACTGCGGCCAATTTTGAGGTGATCCTCAAAACTGTAATTTTGCTTTGTCAATCTCGCAAGACAGATTTTTATTTTACCGTCTTGAAAGACTGACATCACTTTAGGGACAGCTACAACGATAGCGTTCTAGCTAAGAAGAATGCCCAGGTAGTAACAATTCCTCCCAATAGGTAGTGAGTTACACCCACTGCTCGACCTTGAGTAATACTCAAAGCTCGGGGTTGAATAGCTGGAGCTACGTTTAGTTTATTGTGTGCCCAGACAATTGACTCAATCAATTCTTGCCAGTAACCACGTCCACTAAAGAGGAACATAAGACTGAAGGCAAAAACAAAGTGACCTGCTAAGAACATGATGCCATAAGCAGATAGAGCCGAACCATAAGAGTTGATTACTTGAGAAGCCTGTGCCCATAAGAAATCACGTAACCAGCCGTTAATACAAATTGAACTTTGGGCAAAGTTACCTGCTGTAATATGAGATACTGTCCCATCTGGGGATACCGTTCCCCAAACATCCGACTGCATCTTCCAACTGAAGTGGAAAATTACCACTGAGATGGAATTATACATCCAGAACAAGCCAAGGAACACATGATCCCAGCCTGAAACTTGACAAGTACCGCCACGACCTGGCCCATCACAAGGGAAACGGAAACCAAGATTGCCTTTATCTGGAATTAGACGAGAACTACGAGCGTAGAGCACACCTTTTAACAGGATTAAGACAGTTACGTGAATTGTAAATGCGTGGATATGGTGAACCATAAAGTCAGCAGTACCTAAAGCAATAGGCATCATTGCTACTTTTCCACCAACTGCTACTACACCACCACCGAAAGCATGACTAACTGTTTCTACCGCTGTAGGAGCAGTGTTGCCTGGGGCAGCAGCGTGAATACCTTGTATCCACTGAGCAAAAATTGGCTGTAACTGAATTGCTGAATCAGAGAACATATCTTGGGGACGACCCAAAGCTCTCATGGTGTCATTGTGAATATATAATCCGAAGCTATGGAAGCCAAGGAAAATACAGACCCAGTTAAGGTGGGAAATTATTGCATCACGGACACGAAGTACACGATCAATAGCATTATCTACATTCTTGGCTGGGTCATAGTCCCTAACCATATAGATTGCCGCGTGAGCTCCAGCACCAACAATACAAAATGCGCCAATCCACATGTGGTGAGTAAACAATGACAACTGTGTGCCATAGTCGATCGCCATATAGGGATAAGGAGGCATGGCGTACATATGTTGAGCCACAATAATTGTTAAAGAACCAAGCATAGCTAAGTTCAATGACAATTGAGCATGCCAAGAAGTTGTCAGAACTTCATATAAGCCTTGGTGTCCTTTGCCACCAAACAATAGAGGATCGCCTTGATGACCGTCTAAAATTTCCTTCATACTGTGACCAATACCAAAGTTGGTACGGTACATATGACCAGCAATAATAAACAATACAGCGATCGCTAAGTGGTGGTGTGCTGTGTCGGATAACCACAAGCCACCAGTTACAGGGTTTAAACCACCTTTAAAGGTTAAGAAGTCAGAATATACTCCCCAGTTAAGGGTGAAGAAAGGTCGTAACCCTTCTGCAAAACTTGGGTATAGTTCTGCCATCTTGCCCCCGTCCAAGATGAACTCATGGGGCAGCGGTATATCTGCTGGAGCAACTCCCGCATCTAACAGTTTATTTACTGGTAGGGATACGTGGATTTGATGACCAGCCCACCCTAAAGAACCCAAGCCTAATAAACCAGATAAATGGTGGTTCATCATTGATTCCACATTCTGGAACCATTCCAACTTAGGAGCTTTCTTGTGGTAATGGAACCAGCCAGCAAAGAGCATCAAAGCAGCCATTACTAGACCGCCAATAGCCGTGCAGTATAACTGGAAGCCATTAGTAAATCCAGCGGCTCTCCACATATAGAACAACCCAGAAGTAATCTGGATGCCATGGAAACCACCGCCGACGTCGCCATTTAAAATTCCTTGACCTACGATTGGCCAAACTACTTGCGCACTGGGTTTGATAATAGTGGGGTCGCTTAACCAAGCTTCATAGTTAGAAAAGCGGGCTCCGTGGAAATACATTCCGCTTAACCAAACAAAAACCACCGCTAGGTGACCAAAGTGCGCGCTAAATATTTTTCGCGAAATGTCTTCTAAGTCACTGGTATGACTGTCAAAATCGTGAGCATCAGCGTGAAGATTCCAAATCCAGGTGGTTGTTTTAGGTCCCCTGGCTAAAGTTCGGTCAAAGTGACCTGGCTTGCCCCATTTCTCGAAAGAAGTAGGGACTGGATCTACATCAACTGTTACCTTGACTTTCGCCTCGTCTTTTTGAGGACTGATTGTCATGAGGATTCTCCTCTCAGGGCAATAGATTTTAGATTTAGATTTTCCTATTCTGAAGAACAGGTTTTTTATTATGTAAAAAGAGAGATTTCGGAAATAATCGCTACTTTCTATATAACCTTAGCTTGCTCTCCCTTAATAGGTTTTTTAGTTTCAAGCTACAGGCATTACTGTATATGATCATAAGACTCAGATCTCAGCAATACGGGGAAAGCTTAACAAAATTTTAAATGGACGCGATTATTGATCTGACAGGGTTTCTACCACCAGGGTTTTTCGGTAAAACTATACAAAACAAAAACTATCTTCACATAAAGCAATATATTATCTTTGCTCTAAATCATCTAGCTCTTGATGTAATTTAATAATAGAAAGGTATTGGTTTAGGTTTGATGGCAAACCAGTAATTTTTTGTTTGTAACGCTATAGATAGATATCAATGAAGACTATTAATAAAGTTAGTTCATTTAGTTTATTTTTATTTCTGCTTAGTTGCTTGGTGGGTTGTGGACAGCTTGATCTTGAAAATTCTCTGATTAGCGATCGCTTTACTAATCCCATCGCCTTGGCTGCTACAGATAGTAGGTTAGCGGAAGTGGCGATCCCGACAATTATCAAGGAGTTAGATCGAGACCTCGAAAAGTATATTCCTCAAGTCAGAATTATTACTCCACAACCAGAGCAAACATTTAAGAAAACAGATATTTCTATCGAATTAGAAGTAGAAAATTTGCCAATATTCCGTGACGATAAACTACAGCTTGGTAATCATCTCAACCTGATTATCGATAATGAACCGTTGCAGCCGATATATAGTTTGGAAGAGCCTGTAGTTATTAAAAATCTCACTCCAGGAACCCACTCCATCAGAGCATTTGCGACTCGTCCTTGGGGAGAAAGCTTTAAAACTGAAGCTGCTTATGCTCAGACTACTTTTAACGTTTTGACGGAAACCAATGATAATCGTCCCAAGTCTGACTTACCTTTGTTGACCTACAATAGCCCTACAGGAAGTATCGGAGCCGAGCCATTTTTACTAGACTTTTATCTAACAAATGCTCCTCTCCATGCGATCGCTCAGAACGATCCAAACCTATTAGACTGGCGGGTGCGAGCAACCGTTAATGGTACGAGTTTTATTCTGGAAAATTGGCAACCAACATATTTAACGGGAATTCAACCAGGAGAAAATTGGATTCAATTAGAGTTAATTGATGAAGCTGGTAATAGTATTGAAAATGCTTTTAACAACACTGTGAGAGTGTTCAATTATGATCCACAGCAACAAGATACTTTAGCCAAATTAGTGACCAATAAAATAGCTTTAGCTGATGCTAAATCTATAGTGGAACAAAAATATTATATTCAACCAGTAGAAGTTCCAGAAATCATTGAACCTACTGTAACAATAGAGCCTGAATCTACCATTACTGGTGAAGAAGCAGAAAACGATATCGAGCCTATTATAGAAAAATTAAAGGAGTCAAAGTCTGAGGAAGACGTAGGAAGCGCTCGGGCAATTCTAGGAGAGAAAAGTGATTTAAGCTCGACTTTAAACAGTGATACTAAGCAAGTTAAAACTGAAAAATCAGAGCAGCCTGGGATAATTTCAACACCAGAAACGAACACAATCGATGGAGAGAGGGAGACAATCGAAGATAGTTCAGTAAAAGAAATAAACAGCGTTAATCTAAAAGATACAGAAGAAAACATTATAGTAGTAGAATCGACTGAATCATCAGACACAATTACCATTACTCAAGACAATTTAGATGCGCCAAAGCCAACAGTAGCAATTGAAACCCCTCAAACAGAATCAGCAGCTATAACCGAAGCTGAAATCTCTATTACCAGGGAGCAAACAGAACCAATCAAAACACCACAACCAAAAACCGAAGCCCCAGTTTGGTGGCAGAAAATCCTCGTTAACCTACGCCAAAAACTAGAAGGCTTAGTTAGGTTACTGCCAAAGGATGTCTAAAAAGTTACCAAATCTTAGGGTCTAAAGCCCCATCATTCTACGATGGCTTTATATTAATTATATTTTGATTGCTTGGTTTATGCTTTTTGTCAGCCTGGGGAGACAAATCCTCTATTTAGGTTGGCGAAAGCTTGTTTGAGTAAGTTTTGTTTGTGAACCAGGAATCCCCGCCTAGGGTTACGACGGGGAGCGTCAACTCTTCTCAAATCTGGTTAGTTCGATTCCTAACGGAACAAAAAGTAAATCCAAAATCTTTTTAACGATTAGCAGATTCGAGCTACTTTTACCTTTACAATAATTTACTGCACCGATTTAAAATTGATCCGCAATTAGCTATCAGCTACAAGTCTTTATTTAAAAGGCTTTTAACTTATATATTGAAGACAATTTGTTGGCATAAATAATCAATTCTTATGTCACTAGTTTAAGAATAAAATTAGGCTAATCAACTAAATCAAGCTTACAGATAGAAAAACAAGACGCAAGGGAATTAGACAAGAATTCATGACTATGGCAAAAGTTCTCATCTCCGATCCTATCGATCAAGCTGGTATCGATATCATCTCTCAAGTAGCAGAGGTCGATGTAAAAACCAAGCTACCTATAGAAGAGCTGATCAAAATAATTCCCGAATATGATGCTTTAATGCTGCGATCGGGTACTCAAGTAACAGCAGAAGTAATTGAAGCTGGTACGAACCTTAAAATCATTGGACGCGCAGGAGTAGGAGTAGACAACATTGACGTAAAAGCTGCTACTCGTCATGGTATTGTCGTGGTCAACTCCCCAGAAGGAAATACGATTGCTGCTGCGGAACATGCTTTGGCAATGATGCTCGCTTTATCTCGTCAGATTCCCGATGCCAACCAATCTGTCAAAAGTGGCAAGTGGGAACGCAAAAAGTTTATTGGTAATGAAGTATATAAGAAAACTTTAGGTGTAGTGGGACTAGGTAAAATTGGAGCTCACGTTGCCAAGGTTGCCAGGGCAATGGAGATGAAGTTATTAGCCTATGATCCTTTTGTCTCTGCGGAAAGAGCAGAAAGATTGGGCTGTAGTTTAGTAGATCTAGACTTGCTATTTAAAGAGGCGGATTATATTACCCTTCATATCCCTAAAACACCAGAGACAGCAAACTTAATCAATGCAGAAGCGCTTTCTAAAATGAAGCCTAATGTCAGAATTATTAACTGCGCTCGCGGTGGCATTATTGACGAAGCCGCAATAGCGGAAGCACTCCAAGCAGGAAAAATTGGTGGTGCAGCACTAGACGTTTATGACAGCGAGCCTTTAGGAGAATCTCCCTTAACAGCCGTTGGTTCCAATTTAGTTTTGACTCCTCACCTAGGAGCTTCTACAGCAGAAGCACAAGTCAATGTCGCTACTGATGTAGCAGAACAAATTAGGGATGTCTTACTAGGACTTCCAGCTCGCTCTGCGGTTAATATTCCTGGTCTAAATCCTGATGTGATGGAAAAACTTCGACCATATCTGAGGCTTGCGGAAACCCTCGGTACTATGGTTGGTCAATTGGCTGGAGGTAGAATCGATGAATTGAATATCCGTTTGCAGGGAGAATTAGCCAATAATGATAGTCAGCCGATTATAGTTGCTGCTTTGAAAGGGTTACTATCTCAAGCACTTAGAGAGCGAGTGAACTATGTCAATGCTGCAATTGAGGCCGCAGAAAGAGGGGTTAGAGTAATTGAAACCAAAGATAGTTCAACCCGCGATTATTCTGGTGGTTCCTTACAAATAGAAGCCAAAGGAGCTAATGGAAAGCATTCTGTTACGGGAGCATTGCTCAGTGAGGGGGAAATCCGAATTACCAATTTAGATGAATTCCCGATTAATGTCCCTCCAAACGATAATATGTTGTTTACTTTACATCGAGATATGCCAGGGCTTATCGGTAAGATTGGTTCTTTGTTAGGTAGCTACAACGTTAATATTGCTAGCATGCAAGTTGGGCGCAAAATTGTTAGAGGAGAGGCAGTTATGGTACTTAGTCTGGATGATCCATTACCAGAAGGAATTCTACAGGAAATCACTAAGGTCGATGGCATCAGAGATGCTTATACCGTGAAATTATCTATATAAAAGTCACAGATTATCTCGATTGGCGAACCCTAGCCGAAGGCATCCCACTTGAT
>CALLPS010000317.1 GCA_938015355.1 uncultured Pleurocapsa sp. | reverse complement strand
CAATAACTCAATGTTAGCGGTTGCTAGTTATAATGCGGGACCAAATGCCGTCGCTAAATGGGTATCTCGTTATGGATTGCAAGATGCCGATGAGTTTGTCGAGAAAATTCCCTATCGGGAAACCAAAGGCTATGTTGAGTCAGTATTTGAAAATTATTGGAATTATATGCTGATTTATAACCCAGAGGTGGGAAAATTGTTTGCCAACTTGACCACAGATTGACAAATTCAATATCAATAAAAAAAGGATAAGAAGTCTAGACGCTAATCTGGAACTTTCTTATCCTAGAAATCTACCTAAAATAAATTTAGAAATTTAGCTAGTAACAAACAGCCTCTAGCTGAAAATTCTAGTTGTAAACTTTACCACCACCCCAAAGGATGCCACGAATTGCAGGTTGAATTAAAATGTGTCCTGCAACCGCTTCTAGATCATCATCAGTTAAATTACGCATTAAAGGATAAAGATCTGAACGGGTAGTATTAGGATGAAACTCATAAATCTCAACTTCTCCGTCATAAGTTGTTGGATTCTTGAGATACTCAACAATTCCTTCAATATTATCTTTTGCAGGAAAAGCCCCAGCCAAAGCCGTCAATCCTAAGTTAACATTAGGGTTCGGCTTAGTTGCACCAGCTTTGTGACAATAAGAACAAGTATCAACAAATACTCTTTGTCCTTGTTTTACTTGTTTGAGACTCAGGACAACTTCTTCTCCTTGGTCATTAAGCTTTACAGTACGTATGTTCTCATCTAATTCAACAGCATTAACGCTACCGATATTAAACTGAATTGCCAAAAATAAGGCGGCTACAGCAGCAAATAAAAATCGCTTCAACATTGTTCTCCTCAAAATTTTAATTTGATTGCGGTGCTATTTAAAAATGCACCAATATACATAATCTTCAGTTATTTATCTTGACAGAATACCAAATGGTTAATAAAAACAGTAACCAATCTTATCGCTGTGGACGAATATCGAACCCGTTACCTCTAACTTGATTCAAACTCAACTAAACTTCTGAATTGGTCTGTGTTGCTAGAATTTCCATAATTATTGTCTTGGCATCTTCTAATGCTAAACAGGTGCGCTCATTTTTATAATTGATTTTAAAGCGATCGCAAAGTTCAAATACCGCTTGGTGTTCGATATTATATTCCGTTGCAATATCAGCAATTGATAGTTCTGCAAAACCCATAAGTATGGTCTATCTAAAATCTCATCAATGAAGATTGAATGATTAATAAATTGTCAGGATTAAGTAATCATGTATTATATTAGGTTGTTTTCCGAATCAACTCTAAGTAAAAATACTCAGTAAATTCGGATGATCCCATACATTGTCTAATATCATCCCATTTAATAGACCCAATTGCTGCATAATTTTGTCTTACTTTTCCATGAAAGTATGGAGCAGGAGGCAGAAGCAGAGAGTTAAATTCAATTTCTTGCAGGTGTGGTTATTGCTCGGGAAATAATAAAGAGCGCAAATCTACTACTTTGCCAATGACGACGATCGCAGGAGCCTGAAAGTCGCTCTTTTCCACTTGTTCAACGATGGTGGCTAAAGTTCCAATCAACTGAGTTTGCTCGGGTCTAGTCCCCCAACGAATTAGAGCAATGGGGGTTTGAGGAGTCATCCCTCCTGATAATAATCGGGGGATAATTCGGGGCAGATTGTGGATTCCCATATAAATTACAATAGTTTCCGAGCCCTGTGCGATCGCTTGCCAATTAACTTCAGGGCGATATTTTTCCGTAGCTTCATGTCCCGTAACAAAAGTAACAGAGGAATTACAGCGACGATGAGTAACGGGAATACCAGCGTAAGCAGGAGCAGCAATTCCAGAGGTAATACCAGGAACAACCTCAACGTCAACTCCAGCTTGCACTAGATCTGCCATCTCTTCTCCACCACGACCAAAGACAAAGGGGTCTCCCCCTTTCAAGCGCACTACTACAGGGTTGGTTTCTGCTTTGACTCGCAGTAACTCGGTAGTTTCCTCTTGGGGTAAAGAATGACGACCTTTTCGTTTGCCCACATTGATTTTTTCCGTTTCTGGACTGATAATCGCCAATATTTCTGGGCTAACCAAGGCATCATAAATCACTACGTCGGCATGTTCTAAGAGAGTTTTTCCTTTGACTGTTAGTAAGCCAGGATCTCCTGGGCCTGCCCCCACCAAATAAACCTTCCCTGTATATTTATATCTTGCTTGATTCATAAGTTAAAATTATAATTCCTGAGCAATCAATTCTGCTAACGCTGCTGTCGCACCCAAAGGTTGACCGAGAAATAACTCTACTTGAGGATATTCTTGTTGTAATTTAGCTACTTCTTGCGCGATCGCATTGGTTATTTTGCCAGGGAATAAAAAATAAGGTAACAGGGCAATTTGCTTCATCCCTAATGCGATCTGTGCCTTGATCCGCTGAGTAAATTTAGGAGTGGTTGACCAATAAGCTAAATCTGCATCTAATTGATGCGCCAAGTTTTGACAGTAAATAGTACTCGCTGTCAATCTACTCCCATGAGCAATTAAAATTCGTGTTTTTGCAGGTAATTCAGCAAATTTACGGGATAACAATGGTATTATTTCCGAATATTTACCTAAATAGGGCGATAATTGAATGGTTACTTGATAATTAATTTGTTTTCTAGCTAAGGCAATTTCAGCAGGAATATCCTGTTGTACATGCACCCCTGGACTCAAAAATAAAGGTATAACCTTAATTTTCCTGATTCCTTTCTGATTAGCCTTTTGGGCAAAGCTAATTAAACTTTCACTCAAGGAGATGTCCGTCAATTCTAAAGCAGCTAATTCTATTAAGGGAGCCTCAACAGAATTTGTGGGGAAGGTTATGTTCGTCCCAGAATTCAGTGGACTCGACGCTAAGTAATTTTGCTGAGATAATAGACTTATGGATTGGTATTGAATATTCAATAATTGTCTGAGGTTAGCAGCAGCAGCTTGAGTTCGATAGTCGCGACTACCGTGAAAAACTAATAGATATGCACAAGATGAAATCAAAAAAATTACCGATAACCTAAAATAAATTAACTAAAAAACTTATATATTCCGAAAATTATAGCGATTCAAGCAGTTGGTTCTGTAGCAAATGATATATCGTAAGGGTCAGTATTAGTGTAAATACTGACATAATTGTCGCCATAATCAAAAAAACTAAGTAGCACTATAAAAATTAGCATTCCCTAACCGAAATATGTTGAGTAATAACTCTAACCATCAAAACGCAAGCAATTCCTCCTCAGCAGCAGTTTCTTCTAGAGATTCTCTGGATGTCAACTTAAGTGAATATCTGGTCAAGGTCAAAAGACGCTGGAAACCAGCTTTGGCGATATTTCTATTAACTCTAGGAGTTACAGGAGGTCTGAGTTTATTACAGAAAAAAACATATCAAGCAGAAGGAAAACTGCTGTTCAAAAAAAGTGCCGTAGCTCTTGGTGAAATTGGAGAACAAGCTTCTACCCTAGAGCCAATCATTAGCGATCAAACTCCCCTAAGTACCCAAATTCAAATTTTAGAATCAGAACCAGTTATTCAACAGGTGATTGACCGCCAGAAATTAACGGATGGAGACGGAGAACCTCTTAAACCTGAGGATTTTAGGAAAAAATTGACTACTGAAATTATTGGAGGTACAGATGTAGTCGAAGTCGGCTACAAGCACCCGAATCCGAAAACCTCCTCCGAGATTGTTAATGCGCTGATGGATATTTATATTCAGACGCAAATCAGAGGAAATCAGTCCAACCCTGCTGCTGCCAGAGAATTTCTGGATCGAGAGTTACCTACCGTCGAAACAAAAGTTAGAGATGCCGAAGCAGAAATTTCTTCTTTTAGGACGGAAAATAGTATTGTCGATCTTGAGGAAGAAAAAAAAGGATTAGTTACTACCCTCGGAGAATTAAATCGACAGATATCTACCACGGGTTCTGAACTCCAAGGAATGCAGGCTCAGGCGGCAGCACTACAAAGTCAACTCGGACTAAGTTTGCCCCAGGCTGTCAAAGCTAATCAGTTGGGCTCTTACCCAGAAGTTCAAAGTATTTTGGATCAGCTCGCTGAGACGGAATCTAACCTTTCTCAAGAGCGTCAACGGTTTAATGATAAACATCCGTTGGTGGTTAGTCTCAACGAGAAGAAAAATAGCTTAACTCAGCAGTTAAGGGGTTTGATTGCCGCTAATGTTGGAGAAGGGGTTGAAGTATCCCAAGGTTTACTGCAAAACAATAACGGCACTAAGGAGAATCAGCTAGAAAGATTTATTAGTCTGAAGATTGAAG
The DNA here is from genome assembly GCA_938015355.1 of uncultured Pleurocapsa sp. Lineage (GTDB taxonomy): Bacteria > Cyanobacteriota > Cyanobacteriia > Cyanobacteriales > Xenococcaceae > Waterburya. The sequence goes on along the minus strand of CALLPS010000317.1, from coordinate 2,586 downwards.
AGTTAAGCCTGCAAAGGCAAGTGGGTTCCTTATATCAGTCTCAGCAGGAATATTTACAACGAGCCAAAGATTTACCCAGACTGGAAAAGAAAGAGCGGGAACTAGTGCGTGCCGCAGAATCAGCGGGTAAAACTTATGAAACTTTACTCAACAGCTTGCAGGAAGCTCAGTTAGCCGAAAATAATGAAAGTGGGAATGCTGATATTGTTGAATATGCTTCCATTCCTGACAAAGGTAGCTCTGGTAAAACATTACTACTGGGGATGGGTCTAATCTTAGGGGCATTTCTGGCAAATTTATCCATCATTCTACTAGAGATGCAGGATCGCTCAATCCAATCACTGGCGGAAATCAAGAAAAGATTTCCTTATCAAACCGTTGGCATAACCCCTTTGGAGTCAGCAAACTATCAGGGCAAGATCGTCACCAGAGAAGAACCAGATTCTTTCTCTAGTGAAGTTTATCGAATGATTCAGGCAAACTTAAAATTCTTGACTAGCGATAAACCGCCTAAAGTAATTTTAGTTACTAGCTCTGTCCCTGAAGAAGGCAAATCCACCGTTACAGCTAATTTGGCAGCGGCGATCTCTCAACTAGGGAGAAAGGTTTTATTGGTAGATGGAGATTTACGTCGCTCTTCTCAGCACACTCTCTGGGAAGTAGACAACACCATCGGACTAAAAGATATTATCACCGATCATCTCAGCCCAATATCAGTGATTAAGCAACCTATGCCGAAGCTTGACCTATTGACTAGTGGCATGGTTCAGTCTAATCCCTTGGCTCTGCTCGATTCTCCTGAATTAAGTGATTTTATTGGTCGCTCTCGCAGAGAATACGATCTGATCCTAATTGATGCCCCTCCCTTACCCGTTACTGCTGATGTATTAACAATTAGTAAGCTGGTAGACGGTATTTTATTTGTTACGAGACCTGGCGTTGTCGAACAAGAAAGTGCCGACTTAGCTCAAGAGGTTTTGAATACTACAGGACAAAAAGTTTTGGGGATGGTGGTCAATGGAGTGAAACCGAATGACTTTGACCGTTATTCTTACCATGGTCGTTATGGGAAGAACTATTTTAGTAAGGGCAATTCTGCACCACCGATGGAGAATAATTTTAAGGGTAATCAGGATTTGCCTAACGCCGTTTCCGAAAATAGCTCTACTGTTAGTCAAGCTAAATTATAAAAATACTGAATATGGACTGGGAATTGATTATTTTCCAGTCTACTGACTCAAGTCGTCTAGAAACTTATAGAAACTTAGTGATGGTGATCTAGCAGCAGTAACTTTAATTGTTCAATCGAGATTCAGCTAATTATTGCTAAAAATTGATGGTCAATTATTATTAATTCTTTGATTCTGGTTAAATTAGCAGCAGAAATCGTGTAAGATAAATCTCTCAGAAGATTCAATATTGCTTACTACAAAAGCTACTTGGTATATTTCCTGAAAATATGACTTTACAACTGCGTGTTTATGTTCCAGAACATCCTTTGATTAAACATTGGCTGTCAATAGCTCGTGATGTTAACACACCATCGGTGTTGTTTAAAAGTGCTATGGCAGAATTGGGCAAATGGTTAGCTTATGAAGCCACGCGCAATTGGTTGCCGACGATAGAGACCACGGTACAAACGCCTTTAACTCAATGCCCAGGAACTTTTGTAAATCCTGAGATACCGATGGGGATTGTCCCGATTATGCGTGCAGGTCTAGTGTTAGTCGAGGAAGTACAAAAAGTCCTTCCCGTTGCCAGTATTTATCATTTAGGTTTGGCTCGTAACGAGTCATCTCTGGAACCAAGTTGTTATTTGAATAAGTTACCAGAAAGATTTGATCCTCAAACAAGAATTGTTATTTTAGAACCGATGTTAGCTACAGGCGGATCGATTATGATGGCAATGAAGGAGATTACTAATCGAGGTGTCCAACCCGATTTAGTTCGGATTATTTCAGTGGTAGCAGCTCCTCCTGCATTAAGACAACTGAGTGAAAACTATCCTGGATTAGAGATTTATACCGCTATCATTGATGAAGGACTTAACAATAAGGGATATATTGTTCCAGGTTTAGGAGATGCAGGAGATCGCGCTTTTGGTACGTAAAGTAAGTAATTTTATGAGCATTATCTAACAATCTAATCATTATGAGTCAACAAAATGGTTTTGGTAGTGGATTTATCTTGGGTTCCATCATTGGTGGAGTAGTAGGAGGTGTTCTGGGAACAATACTTGCTACTCGGAATGAAAAGCAAATTATTAACCAGGAAGATTCCAGGTTGCAAGAGAATAGTAAAATTCCCTTGAATAGCGAAGAAAGTATTGAACTGGCTCGTCACGGCTTAGAAAACAAAATTGCTCAGTTAAACTTGGCGATTGATGATGTGAGACAGCAGCTAGGAACAGTACAAGGAAACTCTTTAGAACAAGATTAGTTTAGTTACTAAATTCATCGGTTAGGAAGTTAATTCTGAAGTTTATGTTGCCCCTGCCTCAGACCCCTGACCTGACCATAACAACGTCTATTTTTAAATAATTGGTACTATTTAAATTCGCCTTAAATATAGCCCAATAGCAACATA
>CALLPS010000316.1 GCA_938015355.1 uncultured Pleurocapsa sp. | reverse complement strand
GAGTAATGAGTAATGAGTAATGAGTAATGAGTAATGAGTAATGAGTAATGAGTAATGAGTAACGAGTAGCAGGTAACGAGTAATCGTAGAGACGTAACATGGACGCGAAGCTTATCCGAAGGTGCACCCCCATTCGAGGGCAAGTCCCCATACGAGGATAAACCATATGCGAAGCGGTATCCGTGATAGACAAGGGCATAACATATCATGCACGGAAATCCTTTAGGGCTACGTCTGTACAGGAGTTAAGAGTAAGGAGAAGTATAGGTTATGAGAGCACTAAGTATTCGCGCTGTTGGTTGGCTAGTTTTGGTTTTGCTTGTTTCTGGGTGTAGTAAAGAAAAAAATAAAATTGCTCTAAAAGCTCAAGCTCAATCAACATCAGTATCGGAAAATGTTATTAAAGCAAAGTTGGGTGTATCTAGAAGTTTGTCGCCTGATTTTATGTGCTATAACGTCAATTCTACTCAGGTAGCTAATTGGTCAGATCCTAATTTTACGACTGCGGTAAATGATTTACAGCCTGCGGTATTAAGGATTCCTGGGGGAGATGTTGGTAATTATTGGAATTGGCAACGGGGAGGATTAATTGAAAATACGAATAGTTTGCCGACAGGGTTGCCTTTCTTTTTAAGATTTAAAGCGAGGCAATATACCGCTAGTAAATTAGCAGATTTTAAAGCGGGTTTAGATGGGACGAATACTGAACCTATTTTTGTCTTAAATATGCTGACTTCTAGTTTAGAATCTCAGTTGCAAATGTTAGAAGCTGCGGCGGATCTTGGCATTGAAATTAAATATGTTGAATTGGGTAATGAGTTTTATTTTAATATTCCTAATTATAAAACTAAGTTTCCTAATCCCCGTACCTATGGTTTAGCCGCTAAAACCTGGACAGAAGCTGTTAAACGAAAATTTCCTGATGCTCAAGTTTCGGTAGTGGGAATTGTTCCCACTCCTGATAAACCAGCAAGATTGCAAAACTGGAATAAGGTCATGCGGGGAACAGGATTAAAGACAGCGGATGCGATTACTCTGCATATTTATAATGATCATGGTTTAGATAGTCAGCCAGATCAAACTAATAGTTATCCTGATTTTACTAATGAAGAGGCGGCAATTATTTTAGGTGAACCTTTTCGGAATTGGCAGAATTTACTCAATGATAGTAACTATCAAGCCATCCCTAATAATAAACAGATTTGGATTACGGAATATAATCTGTTTGAAGATATTTTTCAAAATGGGAATGAGCAACCAATGCCTAGGGTTGCTGGTAGTTGGGCACATGGTTTATCTAACCTGGCGACAAGTTTACTATTCCTAGAAGAATCGAGAATTGAATCGATTTGTAACCATAGTTTAACGGAAAGTTCTATTTTTGGTGCGATTCTCAATACTAGTGATAGCTTTGTGAATCCTGCTGATGAGAATATGCAAGCTACTCCCATGAGTTTATCAGCCACAGGTTCAGCTTTAAGTTTGCTGGGACAAGCTACTCAAGAAATGACTACTGCTACGAGTATTGAAATGATCTCAGAGACACAATTAAATGGCAAAGATGGTTTTGATTACCCTGCTATATACGGCTGGCAATTTAGTAATGATATGGAGAAAACAGCCGTAGTGATTAATCTATCTAACCAGGATAAGACTATAGATGTTAGTGCTTTATTTGATTCCCCTAGCTATCAACAACTATCAGGTTCACCGCGAGCTTTAGTTAATAACTCGACTGTACTAACTAAGACTAGTGACGAAGCGACTAATCCAACTAATCTTATTCCCCTTACTGCTTATTCTGTAACGCAAATATCTCAATAGATTTATGGTGTTAATCATAATTCACTACCTCAGTATGAGAAAAGGTAAAAAGTAAAAAGTAAAAATATTAATCTTCTATTTAGACAAGAGGTCTAATACCAAAATAATGAATAACATCACACAAGAAAATAAATTTCAACCCATCTTTGTTGTCGGTAATTCTCGTAGTGGTACTACTCTGATGGGTAACATCTTAGGTTTAAATAATGATGTCTTTACTTTTGAAGAACTACACTTTTTTGGGACACTTTGGTCGCAAAGCGATCGCCATAAAACTCTGACCCTCAATCAAGCTAAAGCGTTAGCTGCAAAACTATTAGCAATTCAAGATGAAGATGTAATTAGTCATAAAGATCCTAAATTATTTGCCGACGAAGCTAAAATTGTAATTGATCAACTCTCCACTCAATCTTATACCGCCACTGATATTTTACAGACTTTCCTGACTTATACTGCGGAAAAAAATCAGAGAAAAATTCCCTGTGAACAAACTCCCCGTAATGTACTTTATATTACTGAACTACTAGAACTTTATCCCCATTGCCATATTGTTAATATGGTGCGAGATCCGCGAGATGTTTTATTATCCCAAAAGTACAAGTGGAAAATTCGTTTTCTTGGAGCAAGTAATATCCCCTATCGTGAGGCAATTAGAGCCTGGACAAATTATCATGCAATAACTATTTCTAAACTATGGAATGTGGCAGTTAATGCTGCCGATAAACATGATAATAGCGATCGCGTTATGACAATCCGCTTTGAAGATTTAATTACGCAACCCGAAAATATTTTACGCCAAGTATGTGATTTTACAGGATTGGAATTCACTCCTCAAATGTTGCAGGTATCCCAAAGTGAGGGCGGTGTTTCATCCCATAAAAAAATTGCTCCTGGACAAAAAGGTATTGATTCTAGCTCTACGGGTAAATGGAAAAAAGGAGGTTTAACTCAGACGGAAATTTATCTTTGTCAGCAAATTACTCAAGATAATATGACTAAGCATAACTATACGATTGAACCCATTACAGCTAATCCGATCAGAATTGTTTTAGCTTGGTTATTCCTACCTGTGAAATTAACTTTGGCAGTATTATTTAATCTTCAAAGAATGAAGAATATTGTTGAAGAAATTAGGAAAAGAATTTAATTGACTCCTAATAAAAAAAAGGGCAGGTAGCCAATTACCGTCGATTTGGGTTTACCACAAGGGCACAATGTAAAGCCTACCCCGTAACTGGGTACTTGCTCGTAGTATTTAGTATTTAGTATTTAGTTTTTAGTTTTTAATTAGCTACCCTGAACTAATAATCAGAATCTTTGTCTCTTAATACGAGGAGGATGTCAAAAAACTTAGAGCTTATAGCTTATAGCTTATAGCTTTTCGATCAAATGACTATCAATTAAATATGAAACTAATTACTAGTTGCCTTAGCTCATTGTTACTAACAATATTAATTTCTAAGGCAATTTTAGCAGCAGAAAAACCACAACTCGATGTTCCACGGCTATGTCGTCATGATTTACCATCAGCTATTAACCAGATTATTAATCGTCCTGCATTAGCCCGATCGCATTGGGGCATCGAGATACAGACTCTTGATACAGGGCGTACTTTATATAGTTTGAATGGAGATAAGTTTTTTACCCCTGCTTCTAGTGTCAAACTGCTAACTTCCGCCGCGGGACTAATAGAATTGGGGGCAGATTATCGTATAGAAACCACAATTTATAGTGTGGGGGAAGCACCAAATTTAACATCTTTGCGTCTTAAAGGACAAGGAGACCCCACTATATCAACTCAAAGTCTAAAAACTATAGTACATCAGTTGCAGGACAAAGGAATCAAACGAATAGAAAACTTAATCATTGATGATAGTTATTTTGCACCACCCTTAATTAATCCCACCTGGGAGTGGTTAGATATCCATAGTTACTTTGCCACGGCAGTTAACAGTACCATTCTCAATCAAAATACAGTTACTCTCACCCTATTCCCCCAACAGATTGGACAACCAGTTAAATTTTCTTGGAGTGATGCGATCGCAGCCCGTCAATGGCAGGTAGTTAATCAGGCAATTACAGGTCAAGCAGATATTGATTACGCGATCGAACTTGATGGATATTTAGGTCAACCCGTATTAAAACTGCGGGGAGAATTAGCTGTTAATGAACCTGCTGATGTTTGGGATTTAGCAGTAGTTGATCCTGCTCAATATTTCTTAGAATCCTGGCGATCACAATTAGCTCAGGCTGGTATTTCAGTAATTAGAGGACAGGTTATTAATCAGCCAGAAGACAAACCTTTAGAGACAGAATTAATCACCAATTATTCCCCTCCATTACAGCAGCTATTAACTACGATAAATCAATCAAGTAATAACTTATATGCCGAAGTATTAGGCAAAATCTTAGCCCAAGAATTAAATCAAGCAACGGCAATTGATGCCATTGAATTTAGCCTCAGTAATCTAGGGATTAAACCAACTGAATATAAATTAGTTGATGCCTCTGGTTTGTCCCGTCAGAATTTAATCACTCCTCAAACATTAGTTAATACTCTGCGATTAATGTCTCGACTACCTCAAGGTAAATTCTATCGAGAATCCCTAGCGGAGGCGGGAATAAGTGGAACTTTAAAGCGACGGTTTACTAATTCTTCCATCGCTGGAAATCTTTGGGGAAAAACAGGCACGTTGATAGGAGTTAGTACATTATCTGGATATATTATGGAGCAAAATAATCCTAATATTGTGTTTAGTATTTTAGTTAACAATTCAGAACTTAAAAATCAAAAAATACGCCAAGCAATTGATGAGATAATTGTGATCACAAATCGTCTTAATAAGTGCTAGAGATCACAGCACAAAAAATGTTCCCAAAATTGTGTAAAGATATTAAAAAGTTATCTCAAATAGCATGAAAAAATAGCCTTTTTTTAATAAATATCATGTTAACCTGGAAGCAATTATATAAAGCAGAGTTAGTTTAATAATAACTAAATAAGTATATGAAAACTATTAAATTGAATGCAAAACTCCAGCTTATTGTCACCAGTTTAGCGATCGCATTAAGCAGCACCTCCTTACAATCTGCGAATGCTCAAAGTTTCAATAGTGGATTACCTGAAATTGGTTGGAAAAGTCGATTAAGCAGCATGGGTTTAAACAAACCAGAAAACGTCGGCAAAACTTATGACTTTTATTGTCAACCAGCCGCTAAAAAATTAGCCCATGCACCCATCTGGGGAACAAGTACTTACACCATAAATTCTGGAATTTGTAGTGCAGCAGTTCATTCAGGAATGATTGCCGAATCAGGAGGTGTTGTCAGCGTCGAATTACGAAAAGGGAAAGAATTTTATACAGGAACAATTCAAAATGAGATTAATAGCCAAGATCATATAGGGACTAAGTTAAGCTTTAACTTTAGGGGAGAAGCTATGGCAGCAGAAAACCCAGGATCTCAATCCTATAACCAGCAACGTCGCCCCTCAAGCATTGAAAGAGTAATGGTAAATAGCGTACAACGAGGATTAGAAAGATCCATTGAAAAAGCGATTACCGATATTTTCAACTAA
>CALLPS010000315.1 GCA_938015355.1 uncultured Pleurocapsa sp. | reverse complement strand
AAAATGGATATAATTGTACCCATAACCTTCCCAGGCAAGATTGCAAAAGCATAGGTGCAAAACTCTCTATCGTCTCCCAACGGGCGAAAAACAGAATTTTGAGAGGATGTGACGGAAGACCACAGGACAAAACAAGCAACATCTCACGCCCTAGGGCATAGATCGAGATGAAGTCTTCAGCGCTCTCACCTGCACTCATGTGACCTTGTCCGGAACGACGAGGAGTGGCGACGGGTTGTCTATTTCGAGATCGAAGGCCATTCGTGTTTGTTGGACAATGCTAATCAAGGCTTGATGAAAAATTGACAAAATGACGTGTTCGACCGCATGACCATAAAGAAGAGCCAGAAAAAAGTGTTTCAATCGTTTTTCCCCCATAGCGACGTTACCCGGAATCTTTCAGCAAATTACCCCCAAAAATGTTGCGGAAATTTTTTAGCCAAACTATTGGCTTTTCATAGTCGCCGGTCTCACAGCTGGAGTGTTTTATTTTATTTTGTAAGTAATACCACACTGATTGCAAGTAATCCATCCCCGAAAACGTGGATGCAGGTTTTTACGGGCTTGAGCAGGGGTAAACGATCTCGCGTGAAACAACAAGAAGATATTGGTGCCATTGCATCCACTAATCTTGACCGTTGGGGGGGCGCGCGTTTATGTTCTACCGAAACAACGAGAGGTTTGATTTTTATCAACGTTTTGGGAAGAGCGTATACCAGTACGAGTTATCAGCATGCCGTCCTCGTGTCGCTACACCAGTAGCGCTTAACCCCTTTGAGAGTCAACTACATGTTGATTATAATATAGATATCGTGATTATAGTGTAGATATCTTGATTCAAGTATGTATCTTGATTATAGTATAGATATCTTGATTCAAGTATGTATCTTGATTGTAGTATAGCGACCGAAAAAACGACGATTGCGAAATTTTCCAATCGTCTACGAGCATCGTGAGCGTCCAGCAGTACGAGTAGGAATGTGCTGCACCCGTCCCGTACGAGAGAGTGTTTGCATTGTTGTAGTTCGGACACCATGTTACATCATCGCCAACCTGCACTGGCCGATACCGTAATCGTCAATTTTCGTCATCAATTTTCCCTCTTAAGGGTTAACACGATAGGTCCCCTGCCCCAGCGACCCGGGCTGTGCTTCGTTTGGCCGTCACTTTCTCTTTACCTCTTTTCCCGTTGAGATCTCCAAGAGGTTACTATCATTGACACGAGACATGTTTTGGCTAAAACAAAAGGTACGTACGGCGCCCGTTCTTCGCGTAACATTAGTACAAGATTGCAAACGGCAACCTTAAATCCAGACAGGCGCTATTACAGGTGATGGGTCACCATCTTCCCTTTCCGGGGCAAAAATGCAAAATGAAATACGTAGGGTTTCCCGTATAAATGGAGGCATTGCCCACCGGGAGATATTTTTTTTGTTCCGCGAACGGCAAGAGCTCTCCGAACGGCGCGTGGATACACGAGCGTCCGTGTATCGCGTAGCGTGCATCCTTAGCTGGTTAGTGGCGTGGGGAACGCTGGGCATTGCTGTAGGCGGCTGCAAACTGACAGATTAAAAACCGCAATGGCGTTTTTGCGCCGCCATTCTTGACCCCTTCAGGGCCCCTGTACAACCGCGTCCACGCTTTTGGAGATAGTTTATTTAGAATCGGTTTGGCTAGCGTTTCCAATATTACAGAGCGATATGTAGGCTCTTGTGTATATCGTGGATCCTAGTTACTATTTTATGTGGTCCTGCGCAATAGTTCATGTGTTGGGCGAGACAGGCAGTTACGCCTGAAACTCTTAACTACTTGAAATTAGTGTGAGGTGTGCCTTGACGGGCTCATCAGGTTTAAGGCAACTCGAAGGCATTATTCCAGGCGTCTGCGCTATTACATAGATACGAAGTAGGTACGTTTCAGGCACGTTTTCGCCTTTCAGGCATTCTCAATTTTTGGTGCCTATATTATAAAAAATGAAAATACACTTCAGCTGTGAGATCGAAGATTTCGTCGAGACTCATCTTTGCAAGATATGCCCCTGCCGCGTATCCATGTAGTACGGAACAAAATATAGGCTTTTGTGCCAGGCTCTATTTCGACCACAACAACCTTTGATCCAACTCTACCTTGCCATAGTTGACAGGCATAAATCCCCGTAAATATCTCTAATTTTGGCTGATCCCGCCAATGGGTAGCTGTAATTTGATCCATAACAATTTGAATATTTCCAAGAGACTTTTGCCTACCAGTTAGCATAAAATCGAGACAAAGATTTGTAAATATAGTATTACTGCTTATATGATTCATTTTTACTGATAATAGTATTGCTTAATGGAATTTCGTCATTTAAAAACATTTCAAGCCATTGTCAAAACAGGAAGCTTTTTGCAAGCAGCCGAGCGGCTACAATATGCTCAATCAACCATTACTTTGCATATTCAGCAATTAGAAGCGGAGTTGGGGGTCAAAGTTTTTTTGCGTCAGGGGAAAAAAATTCAGCTAACAGCAGCAGGAAAAGCTTTAGAAAGCCACGCTAATTTTCTCTTGCAACGAGCCGCATTACTAAATCAAGAAATGATGGAACTGGTGGCAGGGAAGACGGGACATTTGCGAATCGGCTGTGTTGAACCTGTGGCTAGTTTGCAGCTACCCAAATTATTAGTTGAATTTTGTCGTCAGTACCCGAAGGTACGATTAACCTTAGAAACTGGAGTCACTGAAGTCATTAGTCAGGGTGTAGCAGCAGGAAAACTAGACTTGGCAATTTGTTCCCCACCAACTGCCAAATTAGGTTTAAATTTCACTTTAATGTTTTATGATCCGATGGCTCTATTAATTCCCGAAAGTCATACCCTCAGTCAAAAAGAGCAAATTTATGTCAGTGACTTAGCTGGAGAACGATTATTATTAACAGAACCAAACTGTCCTTATCGCATGATATTTGAACAAAAAGTTTTATCTCAAGGAATCAATCCTTACTCTGGCTTAGAAATTATGAGTCTAAAAGCCTTAGAACGGATGGTGGTATCAGGTTTAGGCATTGGTGTCATGCCCGCAGCAATTATTAATCCTCCACCCAAAAATGCAGTGGTCAAAAATATTAGTAATTTAAAGTTAGAACTTCCGATTGGTCTTGCTCTGGCTGCGGAAAAAACAATTCCAGGTTTGGCTTTAGACTTACTCATTGAAACCTTGACAAAAGGTCTAAAAAGCTACTATCAAACTAATTCTTTATCTAAAGATCTCTAGGTCTATCTATTTACAGCATCGAGCTACTACCATCTATTGACAAACTTTACCATGATTTACAAGAGAAACTCGACCACACATACTCTTTGGGGTCATAGTTTCAACCTATATATATCTCTACTTTATAAACGATCGCCAATAATTACGATTCGAGAAATATATTCAAATCTTCAATCAACTGAGTAAGTTCAGCCTCACTAGTCAAACGAATGCGATCGTCTCGTAGAGTGATCAAAATTTTGGCAGCAAAGGGGCTGGGGTAAATATTGGGATTGCAGAAAATCTCTAAAAACACGTCCCCTGTATAGCGATATTCCATCGATTCTTGTTTCACTGGGCGACTACCAGCACCAGGAGTTGCTCCTGCGATCGCTTTGAGACTTTGCATCAATGCTGATATTTCTGTCTGAAGCTGTTGTGCTGCCTCGGTAGAAAAGTCGAAGCGAACTGCTCCTTGAAGCAAATTAAGAGTTAACTGAGCCATTTTAAAAATTTTTTAATTTAACTTAATAACAGAGAATTAATGCCAATTTATATTGATAAATCCTTGATTTAAATTTATCAGACAGACGGGATTAGAGACTTCAGTTGTCAGAAATTATCTCAATAAGTTACCTTTTTTCTAATAACTAAACATAGCTATAAGTACTGACAACCAAGACGAAGATATAAGTTCAGACTATGATAAAAAAGTAAGTATAAGTGAGGAGTTTCAGTTCTTGTATTGTGCAGGATAATCGATCGCAGGTTCGCCGAGTTCTCTGGCTAACTCTATTATTGAATTTGTTTGTGATGGCGCTCAAGTTTACTTTGGGGATGGCAACGGGCTCTTTAAGTCTACAAGCAGATGCATTACATAGTGTTACCGACAGTGTTAATAATATATTAGGTTTGGTTACCAATCGCTTTTCTTCTCCCAAGCCAGATCGAGAACATCCTTATGGACACCAAAAATTTGAGGCGGTAGGTGCCTTAGGAATTGCTGCCTTTCTGGGTATTGCCTGCTTTGAAATTTTAAGAGGTGCCGTAGAAAAGATCTTTTTTAATACCGAACATACAGCAATCACTGTATCTGCCTCTGAATTATGGCTACTGTTGTTAGTCCTCGGAATTAATATTTTCGTCGCTTTTTATGAGCGAAATGTCGGCAGAAAAGTTAATAGCCCGATCTTGATTGCTGATGCAAGACATACCATGAGCGATATTTGGGTAACAATGATTGTCATCGCTGGTTTGGTGGGAGTTTGGCAAGCAGGAAATCTCAATATCCCGCAATTGCAATGGCTTGATGTAATTTTGGCTTTTCCTGTAGCGTTATTAGTGTTTCATAGTGGTTGGGAAGTCATCCATGAAAATCTACCTTGGCTAGTGGATGAAATGGCGATCGCACCAGAAGCTATTTATGATGTTGTCACTGAAGTACCAGGAGTGCTTAATTGTCATGATATTGCCTCCCGAGGCATGTTAGGCAGACAAGTCTTTATTGAAATGCATCTTATTGTTAATACAGACGATTTGACCGTAGCTCATCAAATTACTGAACAAATTGAAGCTAGTTTAGAAGAACGTTTCGGTACAGTACGGGTATTAATTCACGTCGAACCACCAGAATATGAAGAGAATTCGATTAGCTTTGGTAGTACTGAAGTAATCAAGCAGGATTGACTAGCATTAATCCGCATCTAGTTTGTTCGTCTACTCTGCTAAACTCCCGTATACAATAGTTAAAAAATCTGCGGGCTTAAGAAAGCCTTTACCCCAAGTTACATCGTAGTCAGCGGTGGGAGACGAACTTCATCGATTTTTTCCCTCTGTTTCTCTAGCCAATTAGGTTATCCTAACTTGATTAGTTAAACTAATAACTAAAAGCTTAGAGCTTATAGCTTATAGCTTTTAATAAATCGCTTTATTTGGTTGCTTGCAGTATTATTTCATAAAACATATAATCTCCACAGTACTTTTAAAAGTAAAAATTATGGAATTACTATTAGCAGCAAGCGTAGGTGCATTAGCAGGCAAAGTTACAGCAGATACTATTGGTGGGATTGGAGTCGCAGTTGTAGGAACTGCATTTGCCGTGAAAACAACCGAAATAGTAATTACTGGAGCCTTAATTGGCGTTGCTGCTTATGGAATAGGTCAAGCTATACAAGATTGGTAATGTCTGACCCCTTTAAAAAGTTGATTAGGGGCTGGCTCAGAGAATCTATTATTGCTTCTTCTTCCCCTAAATCTAAACGCATCAGGAAAAGTAAGAAGAAGGTGAAAACAGAGGGAAAGCGATCCCGCTATATTCCCGCTTCAACTCGGGTTGATGTGTTAAGAAGAGACAACTATCGCTGTGTATTTTGTGGTGTGTCAGCAAAAAAAGCAGAGCTGGAAATTGATCATATAGTTCCTTTTTCTAAAGGTGGCGGTAATAATATCAATAACTTGCAAACGCTTTGCAGTGATTGTAATCGAGGCAAGAGTAATAGATTTTTTGGCTAATCAATACCTTAAAATCTCCAATAGTTAAAAATCAAGTTTCAATTGCCGATTATGAGAGCCCACCGTTAGAAACCCAGAGTTTTGTTCCCGCTAAATATTAGATTCAGCCATTAGATTTACATTGTTCTGAGACAAACAAACTAGATAACACGGGTTGAAACTTGAGTGTGATTTCGTCAGTTTCCATTTTCGAGTCTGATTCAGCAACAATACCTGCACCAGCATACAGTCTTGCTGAATCTTCTTTGAGCAATGCCGAACGAATTCCTACCACAAACTCACTGTTTCCATGACAATCTATCCAACCAAATGGTGCAGCATAAAGATTGCGTTCAAAAGTTTCATTGCTGCGAATTTTTTGACATGCAAGTTTTTGAGGAATACCAGCTACAGCAGGAGTTGGATGAAGAGAAGCAACTAAGTCTAATGGATGAATCTTATTTATTAGTTCAGCTCGAATTGGTGTCCATAAATGCTGAATGTTAGCTAATCGCAGAAGTTGAGGAGAAGTCGAAGGCAGTGGGGTTATTTTTAAATTAATAAGGTGTTGGAGGATGAATTTTTTAACTATTTGATGTTCTTCTCTTTCTTTGTGATTATTTAATAGATATTCTCCAAAATAATGATCTTCAATTGCCGTTTTACCTCGTGGTGCAGAGCCAGCTAAAGCATCAGTAATAAGTTGATGGTTGTGAATTTTTAGTAATCTTTCTGGACTGGCACCAATAAAGTTAAGTCCTTGACCATTACTCAAGGAAAAAGTATGGCAGTTAGGATAACTTTGACGCAAATAACTTAAGGTCTGAATAGCTTTGAAATCACTTGGGAGATCAACATTAATACTATGTGCTACTACTAACTTAGATAAATTTTGAGTACGAATTGACTGTAAAGCCAACTCAACTGATGCCTGAAAATGCTTTGTTTTCTGAGGATCTAGCGAAAATAGATAATCTTTATTGCTCACAGTTTTATGGATAGACTTGAACTCCCCAACAGTGAGAATTTTTTTGACTTGTTTCTCTATTTTGTCGACTAATTTATACAGATTTATTTCTGCATCAATCATTAAATTAATCGTGAGTGCAAAGTCTTGCTGGCGACGAGCAACTTGAATAGCAGGAAGGAAAACAGTGGCATCTGGAAATGTATCTTGGATCTGGCAATCATTAGCAAAAAAGCTAAAACTGCAACAGAAACGAGGACTGGCAAACGGGAGGGAAATATCACCTCCTAATATAATCTTATTAAGATAAGAATCTATAAAGATTTTGCTATCAGAAAAGCGATTTTGTCCTTGAATCTCTTGTTTAATTACTGTGTTGAGCGCTAGAATAAATTCTTGATCTTCTCTTTTTTCTAGATAAAAATGAGATTGTTTTGGTTGAGCAAATACATTGAGAACAGCTAAAGGATCAACTGGGGGAATTTCCCAAGCAAGACTAATAATTAGAGGCTCTTTATTCTCCTCAGTAATAGCTTGATATTTTTTCAGAAGTAAATAAAGTTCTTTACTATTTTGGAGAGGATTAAGATACGGTTCAATCCTTGTCATAAAAATACCAAAAATAAAAAATCAGCCATTCAGCTAAAAACTGCTTATATTCCAGTTGACGTAAAGTAGAATATAAGCAGCAATTCATATTTTGTTAGCTTTTATTTAAAAGGATCTCCGTCAGGAAAGCAGAGGTCTATTCTTTCTTGTTTCATTTGTTCTTCCTTGGCATGGAAGTCTTCAATCTGCTTGACAACAGCTTCGGGAATTCCCATGGCATTTGCTGACTTACGTACAGCATTTTTTTCTGCATCATTATATTCGCCATCGGCTGAAGACGCCTTAATCGCAAAATAAATCACGGCTCTTTTGGATTTATTGGTAGCTAAAGTATTAGCAATAAGTTGGCTGATGTCTTCGTTAGCTGGATAGGTTTCTAATTCTTTAAGTAAAGATTCTGGTGCACCCGCCGCTGCCGCACGACCGATAACCCAGTCTCTTTCTGCTTGTGAAAGAATTCCATCTCCATTGGCAGCAGTCAGTAATGCTTTCAAAAAAGTAGGACGTTCCGCTCCCGTACAAATTTTTTCTAAATTCCAGCCCCATAATTCTTTATAATACCATTTTGCTGTAATTTCGCGAGGGGCGTCAAGGGTTACTGTCATTTTTTTGCTCCTTAATTTAGTTCGAGGACAAATTTTAACACTTATTCAAACTGAATCTAATACTTAAGGTTTAGCGTCGATAAGAGTAAAATTTTAAGCATATTAAACTACTTTGATATATCAAGTAAAATAATTTCTTTGATAATCTCTGTGTGTAATTCAATTTATCAAATAATGTTCATCTAAGTTTAACTAGTACTTTTTAAATTGGCAATACTAAGATTGAGAATGGTTTTAATTTCTCGGCATTTGCTAAGAGCGATCGCAGCTAAAAACTGCTTATATTCCAAGCAAAAGCAGGTGGAATATAAGCAGCAGTTCATATTTTATTAGCTTTTATTTAAAAGGATCTCCTTCAAACTTGATAGACTACTACACGCCTAGTGTAAATTAAAAATCCAGTTTCAATTGCAGATAGTTATTCTCTTCCACATTTGCAGTTAATGGTTGTGCAATACAAGTTTGTGTTTCTCCTGTCCAGAATAGAGAATTACCAGGACGTTGTTGGTCTACCTTAAGCCAATGGGCAAATACTTGCTCTCGGTTATCTTCGGGAGAGATAATTTGATAGATCCTGACTCTTTTTCGGTTGTGAGTTTCATTACGCAGACATTTAATTTTGCAGCCAATTTTGCCCAACAAACG
>CALLPS010000314.1 GCA_938015355.1 uncultured Pleurocapsa sp. | reverse complement strand
GAACTAAAAAACCTAAAATAGCTAGCAACAAAAAACTCTTTAATCGGAAATAAGATATAAGTTAAAGGATTAATCGTCACAATTATATTACGCATATCTCTACGGGCTAAATTAACAATTTGCTTCGCTACCCAATCAGCCGACATAATGCCAACGGGATTAAGCTTACTTTTAAAAGGCCCTAAAATTAACTTGCGGATTACACAGGGAGCATCTAAACGACGTAGGGTAATTAGATCTCCTGTAGCTCTTTTACTTAGTTCGTATAGAGGACTTAATGCCGGATTTACTTCGGCTTCAGATGTATTGATCCAAACCTCTTTCCGAATCATGTCTCGATCGCTTTTAATAGTTTGGAAAAATAATTCCATTAAGCGTAGGGTAGAAAAAGTGTTGATTTCATAAGATTTTGCGATCGCTTCTTGATCCCGTTGTCCATAAACATTAATCCCATGGTTAAGAATTAAAATATCGATCTTTTCTAACTGTGATAATAATTTTGATTCCTGCCCAATTTGCCAGGGTAAGGTTTTAACAGGGATCTCTGACCCCGAAACATCTAAAGTGATCTCATTCTTAGAAGAAGTCAGGGCGGTAACTTTTGCCCCAGAAGCATGTAACTGGGCTAACAAGGCTTTTCCTAAAGTACCAGAGGCTCCCGTAACCGCAATTCGTTTATTCTTAAGAGAGAGTGCTGTGCCTAAAAGCTTATCTACTAAAGTCAAAGTTCCACAAAAATAGGCATCTTGGTTATCAAAATGGTGTCGCCAATGATAGGGACGATTAACCAACCAACGAGAAGGTAAATTAACAAATTCTCCTGGACGATGAGTCACGTCGGTAAGTTCATCTACGAGGGGCATACCCAGCCCCCGAGCGATCGCACTTAGTAAAAAGCTGACAGTATAAAGAGATCCTGTCCAAGCTGCCCATTGCGGGAAAACAGCCAGAGTGTGAGTAAGTTGCCAGGGTAAGATACTCAAGAGCAACATCACTAAAGCTTCTGGAACATCATTATACCAATGAGCCTGACGATAGATTGTCTCACTGATAACAGACAAATCACGACGAAAAACCTTATGATGCCAGACATGGAGACGATACAAAGGTGCCCAGAGATGGGACAGAGTATGATAAAAATCTCTGACTAACTCTACCCATAGTACTGAAGCTAAAGCGATCGCTAACCCCATTCCCCAACTGCTGATCATATTGTTGTTGTAACTTTAACTAAATTTATAAAAATTCAAATACTACTGCTACTTAATTTAACCAAAAATGGAACTTTGAACCAAAAAAGTGAAGTATAAACTTCGTTAAGGTTAAATATTAGTCAAGAAAGTTTACATTTTTAGCTACAATTGAGCCAGCGCGATTAACAATAACTTAAGTATTAATTTTGATAATTAACCCAAAGTGATCGCGGAGTATCCCTTTGGAGTAATCCCCTAGAATACCAAGCATAGCGGAGATTTAAAATACAATTATGACAGAGAATTACTGGTCTAAAGAAGAATCCGAAACAGAATTTCCTCCCATTAATTCTCTCTTATCTGAATTATCTCCTCCCGAAGTGGTGGAGGAAGAGTTTAAAGCCGATTTTTTTCAAGGGCTTGCTGGAAGGAGAAGAAAAGCTGCTTTGCTATTAATGGCGATTTGGTTGGTTACCATTTCTCTACATTTAGTAAGCTGGGGGATCTGGCTAGTTCTTAGTTTTACTAGTCTGGCGGGTATCCAAATGCTACGTTACCTATTCGCTCAACCAGATAAAATTCCCCCTCTATTGTCTGATGATCAGCTGGCGACTGCCCCCAAAGTTTCCTTATTAGTGGCAGCTAAAAATGAAGAAGCCGTAATTAGAAATTTAGTGGGGATGCTTTGCGCCCTCGACTACCCTAAGGATAAATATGAAGTTTGGGCAATTGATGATCGCAGTACCGATAATACTCCCGCTATTTTAGATCAGCTAGCTAGAGAATATCCTCAGCTTAAAGTTATTCATCGTGCTGCTAATGCGGGTGGTGGTAAGTCAGGAGCCTTAAACCAGGTAATTCCTCAAACTTTTGGCGATATTATTGGCGTTTTTGATGCTGATGCCAAAGTTACCCCAGATCTCTTAAGAAAGGTTGTGACTCTGTTTGCTAATCCAGAGATGGGGGCAGTCCAAGTCAGAAAAGCGATCGCAAATTCGGCAGAAAATTTCTGGACAAAAGGTCAAGCAACGGAAATGGCATTAGATAGCTATGTCCAACAACAACGCATTGCCGTCGGTGGCATTGGAGAATTACGGGGTAATGGTCAATTTGTCAGTCGCACTGCTTTACATAGTTGCGGTGGCTGGAATGAAGAAACCATCACCGATGATTTAGATTTGACGATTCGCTTGCATCTCGATAATTGGAAGATCGGCTTACTCCTAACTCCTCCTGTATTGGAAGAAGGGGTAACTAATGTAAATTCCCTTTGGCATCAGCGCAATCGTTGGGCAGAGGGTGGCTATCAACGTTACCTTGATTATTGGCGTTATATTTTCCGCACTCCCATGGGATTTGGCAAAAGAATCGACCTGTTATGCTGGATGCTATTGCAATATATTGTACCCGCAGCTAACGTTCCCGATGGCATTATGGCGATCGCTCGTCATCGTTTACCAGTCCTCAGCCCCATAACTGCTTTACTTTTTGTCTGGGGCTTTACAGGGATGTTTCGCGGTTTAATCCGAGTTCAAGCTGCATCAGGAAAGACTCTAGATCTACCTTTACTCTTTAATATTATTGGTCAGTCTTTGCGGGGATTGATTTACATGTTGCACTGGCAAGTCGTTATGCTCAGTATTACTGCCAGGATGTCTATTCGACCTAAAAGACTAAAGTGGGTTAAAACTGTCCATGAAGGAAGTACTAGTTTTAATAAAGGTTAGATTTGGTATCGGGTAAGGTTGTGACTTCACCCATAACTTTGCCGTTACTAGAACCATAACAAAGAAAACTATCTTAAATTTACTCTGGCTATATCCATTAACTTAACAATTATTGGCATTATTGGCTCTGCTTTGTCGCGGGGGATTCTTTCAGCGAGAAATAGCCTTCTGAGGAGTTTACGCATTTCTCTTTGTACGTCTTCTTTCTTGACCCAATCTACTACTTACTTTGGAGATCTCTTTCTCTATTTTGTTTTCTTCTAGAAGCTAATAGAAAGCATAGCTGGTTTTGTCTAAGTCCAAGTTTTCAGATGCTGTATATATTCCCAAACGAATTTAGTTTCTAAGACCGAGCAACTGCTGCAATTGTCCTCTGTAGTCAATTCTTAGCGATTGTTTTTGTTGAATAATCGGTTCTAGTTTCTCACTACAAAAAAATGGGTCGCCTGGGATTCGAACCCAGAACCAATCGGTTAAAAGCCGAGTACTCTACCGTTGAGCTAGCGACCCTTGAAAATCAGCGAACATAACGCTTTTTTTCCACGAATCCATATCATAGCATAAGTTTTCAACAAAAACCCTAATATTCTAAAATTAAGCTCTTTTTTTTCAATCTAACTGCTTGTTGCAGCTCTGGAGATAACCAGGAATAATATTGGGGATAGACTGGAAGTCTTGGTTTTAAGCTCCACCCCGCAGGTTCTAATATTGTTAACAGAGATTTGTGAGTTGGATGAGGATATTCTGGATTGACTTCATCGATGGGACTAATACCACCCAAATCTGTCGCCCCTGCATCTAAGCATTCCAGCAAAAAATTAGGTTCAGGGACTAAATTAGGTGGAATTTGAATTGCGACTCCTTCTGGCAGGATTTTTTTTGTTTGGGCAATAATTCCTGGTAACTTTTCGGGATCAAAACTAGGAATATTAGCTTCTTGCTGACTGCCAACACTATGAGGTTGCAAAATCACTTCTTGAATATGTCCCCATTTTTGGTGAATTTGGGCGATCGCTTTTAAAGACTCTATTATATCTGAGGTAGTTTCGCCAATGCCCAGAAGCAAGCCTGTCGTAAAAGGAATTTTCAACTTTCCTGCTAACTCTAGCTGCTCTAGTCTTAGTTTTGGTTCTTTGCTAGGGGCATTTTGGTGAACTGTCTTCATGAATTTCGGATCTAGCTGTTCTAGCATTAGCCCCATGGAGACATTAACTTTCTTGAGCTGCTTCATTTCTTCTTCCCTCAAAGGACCCACATTTGTATGAGGCAAAAAGCCAAATGATAGAGCTATATCACAAGTTTCTTGTATTTTTGTAAACCAAACTGCTCTTTTCTGAGATGCAGGATGAACTTCCCCACTCAAAATCAAAATCTCAATAATCCTTTCACTATCTAGTTTTTGCAGTAAATCAAAAATATCTAATGAAGTCCTTGATACCCCATTACCAGGATCAACACGAAAATTGCAGTAACTACACCTATTAAAACATTCATAGGTAGGCACTACTGTATAGCAAGAGCTATAGGTAATTACGGTATTCACAGTATATATAAGCCGTGCTTATTGTTTATATAAGATAATAGTTTATTAAAAAAGTTCACATAACTCAAGAAATGATCTATGCTTATAGTGTCAGTTCAAAAGAACCTCGACAATTAAATACATAAAGCAATCATAAACACATGACAACTACTTTACAACAACGCGAAACTCGCGGTGCTTGGGAGAATTTCTGTCAGTGGATCACTAGCACAAACAACCGCATCTATGTTGGTTGGTTTGGTGTCTTGATGATTCCTACACTCCTAGCCGCAACTACTTGTTTTCTAATCGCCTTTGTCGCAGCACCTCCTGTAGACATCGACGGTATCCGTGAGCCTGTAGCAGGTTCCTTGATTTATGGAAACAACATCATTTCTGGTGCAGTAGTACCTAGCTCCAACGCAATTGGTCTTCACTTCTATCCTATCTGGGAAGCAGCTTCTCTAGATGAGTGGTTGTACAACGGTGGCCCTTACCAATTGGTAATCTTCCACTTCTTAATCGGTGTATTTTCATACCTCGGTCGTCAGTGGGAATTGTCTTTCCGTCTAGGAATGCGCCCTTGGATCTGTGTCGCTTACTCCGCACCAGTATCCGCA
>CALLPS010000313.1 GCA_938015355.1 uncultured Pleurocapsa sp. | reverse complement strand
CGAGTATCTACTCCTGTATTAGGATTGACTCCAGAAGCATTCTCACAGAGTTGTTTGACCTGCCATTTTTCTAGCACTGCAAAAGTGAAGTCAGCACCATTGATCTTTGCTTTCTTGAAAGTGGAAAAGGACAAAATGGATTCTTGAAAATTAGCATTAGTAAGATCTGCTCCATCAAAGTTGGTTAAATAGCCAAATCCATAGCTAAAATCTGCTCCTGTCAAATTAGCATTAGCTAAATTAGACGCATTAAATACTGCCCCTCTAATATCTGCATTACTAAAATTTGCCCCCTCAAGATCTACTTTGGCAAAATCTACACTCTGCAAAACTTTCCCCGAAAAATCTTTATTTTTAAAGTCCAAGTCGCTGAAAGTAGAAGGGGTAACGGAAGAAGAGCTACCAGCAATAGCAGGTATAGGAAAAATTAATAGAATTAACAGCAAAAAAAATGCACTCAGTCGGAGAAAATATTTCATGGATTAAATTTAATTTAAAGTAAATCTAAAAAATCAGCATACAGTTTCCAATTGTAAATCTTCTTCTGCCATTACAGCGAGCAATCAATCCCCATATTAGAAAAATAATCATGGAACATAATTCAATCGATTTTTCGAGTTTGTTGCAACAGTTATTAGACGGGCAATCTCTTTCTCAAAATCAAGCTTCTCAGTTAATGGGGGGCTGGTTACGCTCAGAAATTCCTACTGTTTTGTCTGGGGCAATTTTGGCAGCGATTCAAGCTAAGGGGGTTTCTGCCACAGAATTAGCGGGAATGGCTCAGGTACTTAAGTCTCAGTCCCTTCAGCAACAGGAAGTAAATCATAATTATCCTGTCATCGATACTTGTGGCACTGGGGGAGATGGCGCATCGACTTTTAATATTTCTACCGCAGTAGCTTTTATTGCCGCAGCAGCAGGAGTCAAGGTAGCTAAACATGGTAATCGCTCTGCTTCTAGTAAGGTGGGGTCAGCAGACGTATTAGAGTATCTGGGGGTCGATCTTACGGCTCCACCAGAGAAAGTCAAAGCGGCAGTTGCAGAGGTAGGAATTACTTTTTTGTTTGCCCGTGGTTGGCATCCTGCGATGAAAAGTGTAGCGTCCCTTCGTAGCACCCTTGGAATTAGAACTGTCTTTAATCTTCTCGGCCCTCTAGTTAATCCCCTTTCCCCTACTGGGCAAGTAATTGGAGTGTATGACAGTCAATTTCTCAACAGTATGGCAGAAGCTCTGAATATACTAGGAATATCTAATGCCATTGTTGTTCATGGTAGGGAAAAATTAGACGAAGCAGGATTGGGAGATGCTACTGATTTAACGATGGTCAATAAGGGAAAAGTTATCCCAGGTGTTCTTAATCCCCAGGCACTAGGTTTAAAACCCGCACCATTGGGTGAACTCAAAGGGGGAGAAGTTGAAGAAAATGCCAGTATCTTACGCAATGTACTCCAAGGGAAGGGAACAACGGCACAACAAGATGTAGTAGCTTTGAATACTTCTCTTGCTTTACAGGTAGGTGAGCTAGTACCTTTTGGTGATCATTTACAGGGTGTGAGCATTGCTCAAGAGATTATTAACAGTGGAGTAGCTTGGTCTAAGTTAGAAGAGTTAGTTAAATTTTTGAGGAGCTAAACTGCTTCAACCTTTAAATCAAGCGATCGCTCTTCCCAATAGCAGACTATGGGCGATCGCTGTTTTTTGATTAATACTCTTAAAAATTCTCTTAAGACACCACATTTAACCAATTTTCTACTTCTTGCCAACCTAAACCTTGGCGCACTACTTCTGGTTCTTCTTTAGTAAAATCAAGAATAGTTGATACCTTGAAGCCTGGATCAATTTGATTATCGATGATAATGTCTACCTGATTTTCCAGAGCATCAAAAAGGTATGCTTTCTCGACATTCATCGTCGGGTATTCGCCATCTTCATCGGGTAAATGAGCTGAAGTGGATACGATAGGATTACCTAAAGTTTTGAGTAATTCTTGGCACAATACATTCTCTGGTACTCGAATACCGCTAGTTTTGCGCTTTGGACTCATTACTAGTTTGGGCACTTGCTTACTAGCAGGAAGTAAAAAAGTGTAGGGGCCAGGAATCAAATGTTTCATGATCCGATAGGCGCGATCGCTCACTGTGGCATACTGAGATATATTGGACAGTGAAGAACATAAGAAAGTTAGGGGTTTATCGTTAGACATTTGCTTAATTCTTCTAACTTTCTCCACTCCTGATTTAACCTTAAGATCGCAGCCAATGGCATAAACTGTGTCCGTCGGGTAAAGCATCACCGCCCCTTTTTTTAATGCAGTGACAATCTGGTCAATAGTTCGTTGTTGTGGATGACTGGGATGTAACTCGTATAAAATCGCCATAATACTAATCGATTGATAAAGAAGAATTTTACTGAGGGAGCAAACAACAGCTAAGATCATTCCAAGATTGAGCAAGATGATTTTTATGGTCAAAATTGGTTACTTAGAATGTCCCACAGGAATTGCTGGGGATATGTGCTTGGGAGCATTAGTAGATTGTGGTCTACCCTGGCAATATCTAGTTGATAATCTTAAAAGTTTGGGTATAGAACAAGAATATCAGTTAAGAACGGAAACCGTGATTCGTAATGGGCAATCAGCTACTAAAGTTCACGTTGATTTACACCATAGTCATCACCATCACCACTCTGGGGATGAGCATCATCATTATACTGCGAGACATTTGCCCGAGATTGAAAATTTAATTCAGCAGGCATTATTACCAGATCGGGTCAAACATTGGAGTTTGAGTATATTTCAGCAATTAGCGATCGCCGAAAGTGCCGTCCATGGTATTCCCCCAGAAGAGGTTCACTTTCATGAAGTTGGAGCGACTGATGCGATCGTTGATATTGTAGGGACTTGTATCGGTTTGGACTGGTTAAATATTGAGCAATTATATTGTTCTCCCATGCCTACTGGAGGGGGCACCATCAAAGCTGCCCATGGTAAGTTATCTGTACCTGTCCCTGCGGTGGTCAAGTTGTGGGAGACAAGGAGTGTCCCAATTTATAGTAATGGTATCAAAAAGGAGTTGGTTACACCAACGGGAGCAGCGATCGCAG
Source organism: uncultured Pleurocapsa sp. (assembly GCA_938015355.1). Taxonomy (GTDB): domain Bacteria; phylum Cyanobacteriota; class Cyanobacteriia; order Cyanobacteriales; family Xenococcaceae; genus Waterburya. Next base: position 8,912 of record CALLPS010000313.1, on the reverse strand, counting down.
TTACTCTCGCGGTCGATTTTGGCGATCCTCCTACAATGAAGCTAAGCAAAATTGGTTTGGGTGCAGGGTCACGAGATTTAGAAATTCCCAATATTCTGCGGTTGTGGATTGGGGAAACAGCAGTAAATCAACCCGAAATTACGCTAAAACAAGAAACCATCACTGTCTTAGAAACTCAAATTGATGATCTTAATCCTCAAGCCATTGCATACACTCTAGAAGAGTTATTAGCAGCAGGGGCATTGGATGTCTTTACTCAAAGCATCGGCATGAAGAAATCTCGTTTAGGCATTCTGCTAACGGTTATTTGCCACCCCGAACTAGCTAATACTTGCAAAACTATTATTTTCCACGAAACGACCACCTTAGGTATCAGAGAGCGTACTCAACAACGAAGTATCCTTAATCGCGAAATACAGTCTGTAACGACGAAATATGGTGAGGTCAGAGTCAAAATTGCTAGTTGGGGATCAGGAGAGAATCAGGAAATACTTAATGTGCAACCTGAGTATGAAGACTGTGCTGCTTTAGCCAGACAACATCATGTTTCCTGGAGAGAAATATCACAAAATGCGGTCGCAACTTGGCAACAAGATTATTGACATCCTCCTCGTCTTAAAAGACAAAGATTCTGGTTATTAGTTATTAGTTATTAGTTATTAGTTATTAGTTATTAGTTATCAGTTCAGGGTAGCGGGTTTAATACTAAATACTAAATACTACGAGCAAGTACCCAGTCACGGGGTAGATTTTACATTGTGCCCTTGTGGTAAACCGAAATCGACGGTAACTCTATTACAAGAGACAATTTTTGGTTTTGATGATGGGCAGTAATTGTTCCTCCTAAATATTCCACCTGTTTTTTGACCAAAGCTAATCCCAAACCAGTTCCTCCATGTTGCCAACGGTCTTGTTCGGGAATACGATAGAATTTTTCAAAAATACGTTTTAATTCAACCTTGCTTAGTTCTACTCCTGAATTAGCAACGATTAATTTTAGTGTGTGAGGACTTAATTCAATACTTACTTCAATGTTTTCCCCTTGAGGAGTGTACTTACAGGCATTATTTAACAGTTCGGTCAAAACCCGTTCGAGAATATCAGGATTAGTTTCAATCCGAGGCAAATCCGCTCTGATATGGATGTTTAGCTGTTGCTGCTGCTGTTTTGCTCGTTTAATAAATAGTTTAACTATATAGGAAACCAATAAATTAAGATCGACTGGTTCGACTTTTAGGGGTTGGTTGCGGGCATCAAGATGGACTAATTCTAAAAGATCGTTAACTAGCTTAATTTCTCGTTCATACCCTGCTTCTAATATTTCTAAAGATTCTGACGCTGCATCGAAGTGTTGTGGCTGCCAGTTAGGGAGTAGTTCAAACAGCATTTTGAGAGTATCGGCACTCATCTCAATACTAGTTAAAGGTGTTCGCAGTTCGTGAGAGATCGTCTTGAGAAAATCATCCTTCAAGCGATTAAGTCGCTCTAATTCCGCTACCTGTAATTGAGCCGCACGATACAAGCGGGCCTGGCGAATTGCGATCGCACAACTGGAGGCTACTTGCTGCATCAAGCGAATTTCGAGAGTGGTAAAAACTTCATTTGGTGGTCGCAGTCCCCATAGATTGCCAATGATACCCCCTTCATCAAAAATCGGACAGGCTAGACGATTAACTTGTATTCCTTGAGGGGTAAACTGAGGTACTTGTTCAACTAATTGAATTGGCTGTTTTTGCAGAAGTTGTTGATAGAGTTCGGGATAGTCTTCTATTTTACGGCTAATCCCCTGAGAAAGAGGCAAACTAAGACTATGTTCGTATTCAATCGTGGCAGTTACCTGGTCTGAATCGTAAAGTTCAATTTGGCAGCTTCCCAGATCGAGGACTTCTCCTAACTGTTTGGTAGCAGTTGCTAATATTTGCTTTTCGTCCAAACTATCCCGTAATTTATCCGTTACTCGATGCAACAGAGCTTCAAACTCCAAAGCTTGCTTTTGCTCCTGATTTTGCTTATCTAGAGCCTGGCGCATTTTACGTAGATTTAGGTGGGTCTGAATACGAACCAGCACTTCTTCCTGGGCGCTGGGCTTGTTAATATAGTCCACTCCGCCTAATTTAAATCCTTGCACCTTATTCACTGTTTCGGAAAGGGCAGTGAGAAAAATTACGGGAATCTCCTTCGTAGATGCTTCGGCTTTTAGCAGACCACAGGTTTCAAAGCCATCGATATCGGGCATTAATACATCCAGTAAAATTAAGTCTGGAGCTTTCGTTTTCGCAATCTGTAATGCAGTTTTACCATCTTCCGCCAGCAAAATTCGATATCCTTTTTCTTCTAAATAGGAAAACAAGATTAGCAAGTTATCAGGAGCATCATCAACGATTAAAATTACTTCTGACTGATTATTTTCTTGATTTATTCCTGCTGTAATGCCACTAGCTTGAGACCTGTTGCCAAACTCATTGACAGACTGAGAAAATTTTGCTATGTCCCTATCTTGCGATCGCTTTTCTGGGGAACTATCTGATGACGAAGCCGTCATAAATTTAGCTGTAGTTGGATTCGGTCTATATAGTAGCTTTTGGCAATCTTGCATAAATGAAGTGCTAAATCAAAGTTAACTTTATGATTAATATATATTCACATTTCTTTATATATTAATAAGTATTCTGGCTCTGGTTGCGAAAGCAAAGATTTAACAGCAAAAATTAAAGAATATTTTAAGAATTTGATTTATAGCGATCCGAATCGCATTTTAGACTTGGAGGAGGGGGAAAAGTTGATTTCCCCCTTTTTCCCTTTGACGAATCACCTGTCATTTATGGCGGTTCTGAGTTAAACGTCCGCCACAGGTTCAACATAGAAAGCAATACCGTTTTCGCCTTCTGATTGAAAATCGGGTGAATCAAGATAGATATCTCGTTGTTCTGCACTAGGGGTATAGAAGTGAGCATCTAGACTGGGATTATAGAAACGATAAAGAGGTTCTGTTCCCGCTACTTGAGTATCGTAACCATAATAGGCAATTCCCTCAGAAGCATAATTGGCTAGCTCTTCCATGGAAAGACGTTCTGCTTCGGAGTTAGTGTATAGATGTACTCCAGTATTGGCATTGAAAAAGCGATATACGGGACTAATCCCTGCAATATCTGATTCTGGTTCGGATGCAGCCAAAAAGGAAACTCCATCAAACTCATATTGTGGCAAATTCGCTTCAATAGAATCTCGTTCAAATTCTGAAGTAGTGTAGAATTCGACCTCTCTCTCTGTATTAAAGAAACGATAGACTTCAACGCCATCTCCAAGGGCATCTTGAACTGTCGGTAAACCTTCGGCGGTGACGGTGATTCTTGCTAGATCAAAGTCTGGAGCAGTAAAATCAGCACCAGCAAAGTCAGCCGAACTTAAGATTCTACCTCCTGATTCAAAACCTGGATGAGATTCGACTACTCCCTCTTCTGTTTCTCCCGTATTGGGTGTCGCCTGTCCCAAGAAAGCAGTACTTTCTTCTGCTTCATCATTGACTTCTGTTCCTGCGTCTAATACTTCATCCCCTGCAATAATAAAATCGGCACCGATAAAATTGCCGTTGGTATCAAATATTTCATGTGCCAGCGGATTACCATTAGCGACGAAGGCATCATTAGAAGGCAATACCATCGAGGCATAATTCAAATAACGACTGCTATCTAAAGAGCGATTTACCGTAAAAGTAAAGCTGGTGGTTTCTCCAATATCAATAACTCCAGGGGTTTCTCCTTCGTTTCCAGGAATTGTGCCTTCGACAAAACCAGCACCACTACTCAAAAATTCGGTGGCAATTAAAGATGTATCCCCATCTTCGGCTAAACTTGACAAGCCAAGAGAAGCAGGTCTACCACGGTCATAGGTATCAAAATTGCCATCATGTAAGCCAAACCACAGAGGAGTTATCGGAGTTCCGTTTTCTGGACTAAGATTTTCAACAGTAATCGTGACTTCCACTAAGTCTGGGGGAGGAGGCAACGGTTCGTCGTCGTTACGGATACTAATTCTCGCTATTTCGTATCCAGGTTCGCTAAAGTCGGCATCAGTAAAAGCTGCCGCCGCATTTTCGTCGCTGCCGTCTTCACTCAAAATTCTGCCATCTTCGATGAATCCAGGATGTAACTCCACTACTCCGTCTTCAGTTTCTCCCGTATTGGGCGCTCCCTGACCAAAGAATGCTGTAGATTCTACTGCCTCGTCGTTGACCTCTGTGCCTGCATCTAATGCGCTATCGCCATAGACAATGAAATCTGCACCGATAAAATTACCTGATTCGTCAAAGACGGGAATAGCAGCAGGATCGCCATTGGCAATAAAGGCATCATTAGAAGGTATGACCATGGAGGCATAGTTAAAGAAGCGACTACTTGGGTCATCACTGTCCAAGGTAAAAGTCTGACTAACAACTTCTCCTGGGTCGATTGGGCCTTCAACACCTTCTAAGCCCAGCAAAGTACCATCAACTGTACCATTGCCACTCGCCAGAAATTCTCCTGATATACCATCTGTTGCGCCATCTTCGGCTAAACTCTCTAATCCTGGAGAAACAGGTCGACCTCGATCATAAGTATCAAACTCTCCATTATGAAATCCGACCCAGACAGGAGTAATAAATGTTCCATTTTCTGGAGCAAGATTTTCGATGCTTACGGTAATATTAGTATCTGGCAATTTTTCAACTCCTCTAATGCAATTTTTGCAGTCAATTCTGTTTATCTTTTAATAGCTAAAATGCGATCGCCTTAAATGTCAATTTAATAATTTATGTCAGTGTTTTTACTTATTAAATATAATTAAAAATATATAAAATAAGTAAAAATAGCATTGTTTTTAATTTAAATTGATTTAATAGCAATTGACAAGACTTTATTTGTCAATATAAAAATATATTTTTAGCGGTATAAACTAAATCAATAGTCACTTTAAATTATTAAAAATATATGAGAGCAATATTAATATTCTCTGTTAAAAGTATATAAGTGTCTAAGTGAAATTACTCAAAACAGACAATACATGTTTTATATATTAAATAGAGAGTAAAGCTGGCAAGAGGAAAGAAAACTAGGTAATGTAAGTGCAAGATGAGCCAAAAATCCCAGTTAAACAACCACTCTTCAACTAAGCCAGTTATCAAAGAAAAAACTGGTGGAGACGATATTGGCTCAACAAAAAATTATCGAAGAGTTAAAAGTAGAGATAGAAAAGCTAAAAATCAGTAGAAATCTAGATAGCAAAATCTCATCAAAGCCACCATCATCAGATCTACTCAAGAAACCAGAAAAAAAAGACAAGTCATCAGGAAAAAAAGCCAGAAAAATCCAGGGTAGTAATATATTTTGAGGCTGGATAATTTAAAAGATGAGCTGTTAAGTTTTCCTCACACCTTTGCGTTTGTGGAAGAGAAAAAGCATCCACAGATGAACGCAGATAAACACAGATAAATTGATCGGTTAGTTTCAAGACTGAACACTTTTCGAGGATGTCAGAAACCTCTCTGACAGACTTTGTCCGAAAAATTACTACCTTTTAATCCATGACAACCATATAATAAGTCTTAATGTAACTTAATCTGTTGATCAGCAGCCGCTAGCAATGAACAGCCTCTTTTTAGATCGTCTTAATAGTCCCGAACGTCCCGTACTCGTCTTAGATGGTGCCATGGGGACAAACCTGCAAGTACAAAACCTCACCGCCGAAGATTTTGGTGGGGAAGAATATGAAGGGTGTAATGAATATTTAGTTCATACTAAACCAGAAGCAGTAGAGATAGTACATCGTGGTTTCCTCGAAGCTGGTGCGGATGTAATTGAAACCGATACCTTTGGCGGAACTTCTATTGTCTTGGCTGAGTATGACTTAGCTGATCAAGCTTATTATTTAAATAAAGCTGCTGCTGAATTAGCCAAAAAACTTACTGTAGAATACTCTAGTCCAGAAAAACCTCGTTTTGTTGCAGGTTCTATGGGGCCTGGTACTAAGTTACCAACCTTGGGACATATCGACTATGATACCTTGCTGGTTAATTATAAAGAGCAAGCCGAAGGATTGTATGACGGTGGTGTAGATTTATTTTTAGTTGAAACTTGTATGGACGTGTTGCAAATAAAAGCAGCACTAAATGGTATCGAAGAAGTATTTAAAGAGAAGGGCGATCGCCGTCCCTTAATGGTATCTGTTACCATGGAACAAATGGGGACTATGCTGTCTGGTTCGACTATGGAAGCAGCTTTAGCAGTACTAGAGCCATTCCCTATCGATATTTTGGGTCTAAACTGCGCTACTGGGCCAGACCTAATGAAGGAGCATGTTAAACATTTATCGGAACATTCTCCGTTTATTGTTTCCTGTGTACCCAATGCGGGGTTACCTGAGAATATTGGCGGACAAGCCCACTATAAGTTAACTCCCGTACAACTTCGCATGGCGTTAATGCACTTTGTTGAAGATTTGGGCGTGCAAATTATTGGTGGTTGTTGTGGTACTCGTTATGATCATATTCAACAGCTAGCAGAAGCAGCTAAAGATTTAACACCAAAAGAGCGTCAGCCTCATTTTGAACCCGCCGCCGCCTCTATTTATAGTACCCAGCCCTATATTCAAGATAATTCTTTTTTGATTGTTGGGGAAAGATTAAACGCCAGTGGCTCTAAGAAATGTCGTACTCTACTTAATGAGGAAAACTGGGATAGTTTAGTGGCATTAGCTAAGTCTCAGGTGAAAGAAGGTGCCCATATCCTGGATGTTAACGTTGACTATGTAGGGCGAGACGGGGAAAAAGACATGCATGAACTTGCATCCCGTCTGGTTAATAATGTCACTCTTCCCTTAATGTTGGATTCTACAGAGTGGACGAAGATGGAAGCGGGGTTAAAAGTTGCAGGGGGGAAATGTATCCTCAACTCCACTAACTACGAAGATGGAGAGGAAAGATTTTATCAAGTATTAGATCTGGCTAAGAAATACGGTGCGGGAATTGTTATTGGTACTATCGATGAAGATGGTATGGGGCGTACTGCGGATAAGAAGTTTGAGATTGCTAAACGGGCTTATGATGCAGCCGTTGAATATGGTATTCCCCCCTATGAAATCTTTTTTGATCCTTTGGCTTTACCTGTCTCTACTGGTATTGAAGAAGATAGAGAAAATGGGAAGGCAACAGTTGAGTCAATTAAAAGAATTAGAGATGAGTTGCCACAATGTCATATTTTGCTAGGGGTTTCTAATGTTTCTTTTGGTTTGAACCTGGCTTCGAGACAAGTACTTAATTCGGTTTTCTTACATGAATGTATGCAGGTGGGATTGGATTCGGCTATTGTTAATGCTAGTAAGATTTTACCCCTATCCAAAATAGATGATAAACATCAAAAGATTTGTCACGATTTAATTTATGACAAACGGGAATTCGATGGTGATATTTGTACTTACGATCCTTTAGGTGAATTAACAACTTTATTTGCAGGAAAGAAAGCCAGGAAATCTGAAGCAGTTGATAAAAATCTCCCTCTTGATGAACGTCTTAAGCAACATATTATTGATGGGGAACGTATTGGTTTAGATGAAGCTTTAGATGAAGCCTTGCATGAATCTCCTCCTCTACAGATCATTAATACTTTCCTCTTGGATGGTATGAAAGTGGTCGGGGAATTATTTGGTTCGGGACAAATGCAGTTACCCTTTGTACTTCAGTCGGCACAGACAATGAAGGCTGCCGTAGCCCATTTAGAACCCCACATGGATAAAGAAGAAGCTGACGATAGTGGTAAAGGTAAATTTGTCATTGCCACAGTGAAAGGTGATGTTCATGATATTGGTAAAAACCTAGTTGATATTATTCTTTCTAACAATGGTTATAAAGTAATTAATTTAGGTATTAAGCAACCAATCGATAATATTATTCAAGCCTATGAAGAACATCAACCAGACTGTATTGCCATGAGTGGCTTGTTGGTAAAATCGACAGCCTTTATGAAAGATAATCTGGAAGTGTTTAATGAAAAAGGAATTACTGTTCCTGTAATTTTGGGTGGTGCTGCTTTAACTCCTAAATTTGTTAATCAGGATTGTCAAAATGCTTACAATGGTAAAGTTGTCTATGGTAAAGATGCTTTTGCAGATTTGCATTTCATGGATAAACTAATGCCAGCGAAAGCTGAAGATAACTGGGATGATCTCAAAGGCTTTTTAAATGAGGTTGATCTTGATTCCCCAGAAGAAGAAAATGGTGCAAAACCATTTGAGGGAGAAAATCAAGATAAAATCTTTGTCGATGAGGTTAGTAAACCATCAGAACCATTAGTTATTGATACTAAACGTTCCGAAGCAGTAGCCTTAGATATAGATCGTCCCACACCTCCTTTCTGGGGAACTAAAATTTTAAATGCCGATAATATACCCATTGAAGAAGTTTTCCCTTATCTGGATTTACAGGCTTTATTTGTGGGACAATGGCAATTTCGTAAGCCAAAAGACCAATCGAGAGAAGAATACGATAAATTTTTAGCCAAAAAAGTTCATCCAATTTTAGCAGAATGGAAACAAAAAGTTATTGCCGAAAATCTTTTACATCCCACGGTAATTTATGGTTATTTTCCCTGTAATGCCGAAGGGAATACCGTGTATATTTATGATCCACAAGATCACAATAAACTGCTAACAAGCTTTGAATTCCCCCGTCAACGTTCAGGAAAACGTTACTGTATTGCCGACTTCTTTGCTACTAAAGAATCAGGTAAAATCGATGTTTTCCCCATGCAAGCGGTAACCGTAGGAGAAGTAGCAACGGAATATGCCCAAAAGCTATTTAAAGCCGATAACTATACAGACTACCTCTACTATCATGGTATGGCGGTACAAATAGCAGAAGCCTTAGCAGAATGGACACATGC
>CALLPS010000312.1 GCA_938015355.1 uncultured Pleurocapsa sp. | reverse complement strand
ACTGTGTTGAACATGTCCACCACAATTTCGATATCTAAGTTAGCTTTTTGAGAATAACGACCAGAAGCATCATCATAATATTCTTTAAGAATTTTGGTTCTTACCGTATAGCCCAAGCTGATTAAAGCATCTCGAAATCCTCTTTGATCCTGGGCATCTTTTAACCCTGTATACCAGAAGGCATTAACCAAGACTACCGTGGGATCTTTCGTAAAGAATTCTAATACTCTTCGGGGATCAAAAAACCAACCGTTTTTCTGTTGAGCATAGAACATGTTATTGCCGTCTACAAATATGGACAGACGATCTCTCACGTATTTATTATGAGGCTCCATATAATTTTTTTCCTATAAGGGCTTAAATATATCTAATAGACAAAGTTGACAGCGCAACACCTGCTATGACAAGGATTACGCCATAACAATTTAATGAATAGACCCGTAGTTGCAGCTACGACCAAGTATTATTTAATATAGTTCGGACGACGAGCACTAACTCATATTAAGGGGAAATCCCTAATAAAATTTAGTCTAGGTATATTTCATATACATTCCAGTTTAGGACAAAAAAAACCCCTGTAACAATTTAATTTGCTGAAGCAAGATTTTTTTACAAATTCTACTGACTGTCAATTAAGTAAAAAATAAGTTTATGGTTACCTAATCGAGATAAATCTATTAGATCTGAGGGAAAAAACTAGTCTTTAGGTTCTACAAAGAGCGATCGCGAAATTATCAATAAATCAGAGAAATATGTTTTTTTGCTTACATTAATGATATTTATCTCTAGAAGCGATCGCATATATGAAACGATTTAGAGACAGGGAGTTCTCGATACAGAAAGACCCGCTTTCAAGGATTTTGGGATTTTTACCCCATACCTCCTCAGAAGCCATAACTCTCTTCTCTTATTGATTTCAGTTGTTATCTGGAGCAAAATCAGCTTGCTGCTCAGTAAATAAGATCATGTCTTGAATCTTCTCCAAATTGCAGTTGATCATCAGAAGTTCATCTTAAAAGCGATACAAAACAATAAAAATTTATAGAAAATTAGAACGTTGTAGTATAACATTTTGTTTAGATAGCTTAAATTAAATTAATCGAAATAACACATAACATAATAATGTCTCCCAAAAATCAACTAGACACCTTGGTAAAAACATAGATTAAGAGTACCTAACGGCGTACTAGTAGGATTAGTCTGAGATTTGACAGACAACTGTTAAAGCAGAATATCTCTCTCGATACATATCATTCATTTAGAAAATTCAAAATTATGATCAGAAGTTTAATCAATAGTCAAGTACAACTAAGCTACAAATTTGATACGTATTTACCAAACAAATATAGTCTTGATGGCAACAGTGATTATCGAAAGTCTCTGGTCCCAAAATATTTGAAGAAAAATTTAACTATTTATGATGTTGGCGGGGGAAAAAGACCATACATAACACTAGAGCAGAAAAAAGCTTTGAATGCTACAATCATCGGCTTGGATATCGATCAAGATGAATTAAACCAGGCTCCTGAGGGTGTCTATGATCAGGCTATTTGCGCTGATATAGCCAAATTTCAAGGCAATCAAGATGCTGATTTGTTAATTTGCCAAGCAGTATTAGAACACGTACAAGACGTTGAAGGTGCTTTCGCTTCCATATCGAGTATTTTAAAACCTGGTGGAATAGCACTTATTTTTGTACCCAGCAAAAATGCTGTTTTTGCACAGCTAAACTTAATCCTGCCCCAAGAAGCCAAAAAAACCCTCTTGCACACAATTTATCCGACAATGAAGGAAGGGCAAGGATTTCCCTCATTTTATAATAAGTGTACGCCGTTGGAATTTAAGGAATTAGCGAAGAATAATGATCTTTCGATTTCCGAAGAGCGTTATTACTATATGAGTAGTTACTTTTCCTTCTTGTTTCCTGTTTATTTTGTTTGGCGATTATGGATTTTACTATTTCATGGTCTTTTTAAAGAACAAGCAGCAGAAACCTTTTCCCTCGTTCTAGTTAAAAACGATAACCCTGCGATGACATCTTCAGAAAATACGAATTAGGTTGGATAGGGAGAAGCAACCTGCTACAGAATAAATTTTGATTCAGTAAAGAGCGATCGCATTCTAATTAATAGAACAGAGAAATATTTTGTTTGCTCTATTAATCCTATCTATTCACTATAGGCGATCGCTCTTTTTTCAATACTCAATTGAAGATTTTTAATTTAATAAATTGCGATGAATTTTAAAACTTTAAAAACAAAGTTACCTTGGTGGACAAAAATTGCGTCCAAGATTGTAGTTTCCAGACTTCCTCTAGAACACGAGTTTTGGAAGTCCCTCAATTTCTTCGAGCATGGTTTTATGGAAAAACCTGATTATGCCTATGATATTTTTCAGGGACATTTTGAGCTAGTATCCCAGGAAAAACCCCTCCAACCTGGATTTGTTAGTTTAGAATTAGGTCCAGGAGAGTCGATACATTCTGCTTTAGTTAGTCATAGCTTTGGTGGCTCCAAAGCATATATCGTCGATGTTGCTAGATTTGCCACAGAAGATCTTCAATCGTATAAAGAAATGGCAGATTTTCTCCGCAGCAAAAATTTAGCAGTTCCTGATATTGATCATGCTCAATCAATTGAAGATGTTATGGATAGCTGTGGGGGATGTTATTTGACATCAGGAATGGCTTCTTTGAAATCGATTGCAGACAACTCAGTTGATTTTATTTGGTCACAAGCAGTTTTGGAGCATGTCAAACGCCATGAGTTTCTTGAAACCATGAAAGAACTACGCCGCATTGTTCGTGATGATGGAATCTGTTCTCATCGAGTAGATTTGAGAGATCATTTAGAATTATCACTCAATAATCTGAGATTTAGCGAGAAGGTTTGGGAATCTGATTTAATGGCGAACTCGGGATTTTACACCAATAGAATTCAATATTCGCAAATGCTGTCAATGTTTGAAGAAGCAGGATTTAAGGTCAAAGTGACTCAAGTAGATAAGTGGGATAGTCTGCCTCTAGAACGCTCGAAGCTGAATCAGCAGTTTCAAGGGTGTTCTGATGAGGAGCTACGTGTTTCGGGCTTTAATGTATTGTTGACTCCAGCCTAAGAGCAAGTTTAATTCTGTGCAAATTGATTGGTTGCTCTGTGTGGGGGGTAACCAATTTTTGTTTAAATAAATTTGTTTAAATAATAAGAGTTATAGCATTACGGATTTAGCTTAGGACATTCAGCTTGAGAGTGTAAATTTATCCTTGATCCTTAATCCTTACGAGCAGATAGCTAAACTTTGTCCTAATCTAACTTTGTAGGGCTATAACTCTTCCGTCTGTCCTATTCCCAGGAGTATTAATACCGTGGTAGCTCAAGCTAAAAAAATTGAACAAGATCGTACTTACGAACCCAAAACTCAGTTAATTGCTCAAGAATTAATTAAAAGCACTAGAGCTAAAAATAACATCCTGAATCGGATGCGGGACCAAATGCGCTGGGATGATAAAGTCTTAGACTGGACAATGGCAAACCCTGGACTACGGGTACAAATGTTCCGTTTTATTGATGCGATTCCTGCCCTCCAGAGCAAAGCGGAAATTGCTAATCATTTTCAGCAGTATATGAGTGAAGAGGCGGTGGAGTTGCCTAACGCCCTCAAAAGCATCCTGAACTTTAGCGATCCGGATTCATTTCCTGCTCAAACCGCAGCCTCTACTATTACTAAAGCGGTAGAAACCCTGGCACATAAATATATTGCAGGGGAAAATATTGATGAGGTGATTAAAACCATTGAACGTCTCCGTAAATCAGGCATGACTTACACTATTGACTTGTTGGGAGAAGCGGTCATCACTGAGTTGGAAGCAGCAGAATATCTGCAACGCTACTTAGATTTAATTGAGCAGCTTGCTCAACAAGCCCAAGGCTGGAAGCGCAAAGAAGGTCTGGATTTGGCAGATGGGCAAGAGTTACCCCAGGTACAGGTATCAGTTAAACTGACGGCTTTTTATTCCCAGTTTGATCCCTTAGATCCTGTTGGTAGTAAAGAACAGGTATGCGATCGCATTAGAATTTTACTACGCAGGGCGGCAGAAATTGGCGCAGGGATTCATTTTGATATGGAGCAATATCGCTATAAGGATCTAACTCTCCAGATTCTCAAAGAGTTATTGATGGAAGAGGAGTTTCGCGCTAGGACGGATTTAGGTATTACTCTTCAGGGTTATCTCAGAGATTCTTATGGGGATCTGGAAAACTTAATTGAGTGGGCAAAGCAAAGGGGTAATCCTGTAACAGTGAGGTTGGTTAAGGGGGCATATTGGGATCAGGAAACTATTACTTCTGAGCAAAATCATTGGTCACAACCCGTCTATAACCAAAAAGATGCCACAGATATTAATTATGAGCGTATGACTCGGCTATTGCTAGAAAATCATCAATATCTCTACGGTGCCATTGGGAGTCATAATGTCCGTTCTCAGGCTTTGGCTTGTGCGATCGCTGAAACGATTAAAATTCCTGCTGATCGTTGGGAAATGCAGGTTTTATATGGCATGGGGGATAAGTTAGCTCAGGCTTTAGTTAAGCGAGGACATCGGGTACGAGTCTATGCCCCTTATGGGGAGTTGTTACCAGGGATGGCTTATTTAATTCGTCGCTTACTGGAAAATACCGCCAATAGCTCTTTTATTCGGCAAAATCAAGAACAAAAGCCGATTGAGGAATTGATTGCCCCTCCTGTGGTTGATGATATGGAAGATGAGCATCAGCATCGTCAGGGAGAGTTTAGCAATGCGGCGGATACGGATTATGCCGACAGGGAAAAGCGGAGTAACGCAGAACAAGCCCTGGCAAAAGTTAAACAGGAATTGGGCAAAACCTATTTACCTCTCATTAACGGTGAATACATCGAAACCGCTAATTATCTTGATTCTCTCAATCCTTCCCGAACCACTGAATTGGTAGGAAAAGTGGGGCAGATTTCGGTAGAACAGGCAGAACAAGCAATGAATGCCGCAAAATCAGCTTTTAGTTTATGGAAAAATACTGATGCCAGTACCAGGGCTAATATACTCCGTAAAGCTGCGGATTTAATGGAACAGCGACGACACGAGTTAAATGCCTGGATTTGTTTAGAAGTAGGAAAGATTATTCCTCAAGCGGATGGAGAAGTTTCTGAGGCGATCGATTTCTGTCGTTTTTATGCTGATGAAATGGAAAGACTGGCAACAGGAAAAAATTATGATCTGGCGGGAGAAAATAACCGCTACTTCTATCAGCCCAAAGGAATTGCCGTGGTGATCTCTCCGTGGAATTTCCCTTTTGCGATCGCGACTGGGATGACCGTTGCTGCCTTGGTTACAGGGAATTGTACTCTTTTGAAACCTGCGGCTACTTCCTCGGTAATTGCCGCTAAACTCATAGAAATTTTAGTTGAAGCGGGGATTCCTCAAGGAGTATTGAGTTATGTTCCTGGGAAAGGTTCCGAAGTGGGCACATATTTAGTGGAGCATAAAGATACTCATGTCATTGCTTTTACTGGTTCCAGGGAAGTAGGTTGTAAAATCTATGGTTCTGCTGCCCAACTCCAACCAGGACAAAAACACCTCAAGCGAGTGATTGCCGAAATGGGTGGCAAAAATGCCATTATTGTGGATGAAAGTGCCGATTTAGATCAGGCGGTTGCGGGGATAGTACAGTCGGCTTTTGGCTACAGTGGACAAAAGTGTTCGGCTTGTTCACGGGTAATTGTGGCGGCGACTGTCCATGATGCTTTTCTGACGAGACTGATTGAAGCCACAAAATCTCTCAATATTGGTGCCACAGATGATCCTAGTGTCCAGATTGGACCTGTAATTGATGCTACTGCTCGCGATCGCATTTTGGCATATATTGCTCAGGGTGAGACGGAAAGCGAACTAGCTCTAACCATGGCGATTCCTGATGGTGGTTATTATGTTCCCCCGACTATCTTTAGTGGGGTGAAGGCAGAGCATGGGATTGCCCAATCAGAAATTTTTGGCCCTGTATTAGCAGTGATTAAGGCAGATAATTTTGACCAGGCATTAGCGATCGCTAATGGTACAGACTACGCCCTGACAGGGGGTTTATATTCCCGCACTCCTCACCATATCGAGCAAGCATCTCGGGAATTTGAAGTCGGAAATCTGTATATCAATCGTAATATTACTGGGGCGATCGTTGCTCGTCAACCTTTTGGCGGTTTTAAGCTTTCGGGAGTGGGTTCTAAAGCAGGAGGATCTGATTATCTCTTACAATTTTTAGAACCTCGCGTGGTTACGGAAAATATTCAACGTCAAGGTTTTGCGCCGATTGAATAAAGGAGTGAAGCTGTAAGCTGTAAGCTTTAAGCTGTAAGCTCTAAGCACTCTTTACTCATCATCCATCTCATCGGAAATTCCGCGATCATTGGTGGCAAAGTTAATATCGGCAGCAGCACCATAAAGATCTAATAAATCTGAAGCGGGTGTATTTTCCGTCGATTTGTTTTGTCGGTTAACAAGAGTTTCCAGACGATCAATTTTATCTAGTAGTTTTTGATAGGCTTCGGCAGCCTGAACCACTATTTCCGCTTTGCCATTAACCGTTAACACCAAAGGATTCCCCTTAGTTTTCATTTGCTGGATCATCTCATTAGTGTTGCGTTTAAAAGTAGAGAGAGATTGAATATCTTGACTGAGATTAATCACAACCTTGTCCGCACTAAATTTACATTTAATTTAATGTTAACATTCTTCAAATGAATAAATGTTTTTTCCGGCAGACTGCGATCGCATAATGAAATAATGTGAGCAGAAACTGTATCTAGTTGGAAACCCATAGGAGACGGTAAAATTGTTATAGCATTTACTTTTGAACTTACAACGTATTTTTATGACTGCTACTCCCATTAAGCGCGGTAACTCCTCAACTTCTGTCCCCGACGAACTTGGTCGTTTTGGTCCCTATGGAGGGAAGTATGTTCCTGAAACGTTAATGCCAGCTTTGGCTGAATTGGAAGTGGCATTTAATAAATACAAAAATGACCCTGAGTTTAATCAGGAATTGCAGGGACTATTAAAAGATTATGTTGGTCGTGCTAATCCTCTTTATTTCGCTGAACGTCTGAGCCAGCATTATGCTCGTCCTGATTTTCAACCTGAAATTTATCTGAAGCGGGAAGATCTCAACCATACGGGAGCGCACAAAATTAATAATGCCTTAGCCCAAGCCCTCTTAGCAATTCGCATGGGGAAAAAGCGCATTATTGCCGAGACTGGGGCGGGACAACATGGAGTAGCTACTGCCACCGTCTGCGCTCGTTTTGGCTTGGAGTGCATCATCTACATGGGAGTAGAAGATATGGAAAGGCAAAAGCTGAATGTCTTTCGCATGCGTCTCTTGGGGGCAAGGGTGGAGCCTGTATCTGCGGGGACTGGCACTCTCAAGGATGCCACTAGTCAAGCAATTCGTGACTGGGTAACTAATGTGGAAAGTACCCACTATATTTTGGGTTCGGTAGCTGGGCCTCATCCTTATCCAATGATGGTTAGGGATTTTCATGCGGTAATTGGGCGAGAAACCCGTGAACAGTGTGCGGAAAAATGGGGTGGTTTACCAGATATTATGATTGCCTGTGTCGGTGGTGGCTCTAATGCCATGGGATTGTTTTATGAGTTTATTCCTGAGTCTAGCGTCCGTTTAATTGGGGTGGAAGCTGCGGGGGAAAGTGTGGCTTCGGGTAAACATGCTGCTACTCTTACCGAAGGTCGTCCAGGGGTATTGCATGGTGCTATGAGTTATCTACTGCAAGACACTCAAGGACAAATTATTGAAGCTCATTCCATTAGTGCAGGTTTGGATTATCCTGGGGTGGGCCCAGAACATAGTTATCTTAAAGATACAAAAAGAGCAGAATACTATGCTGTGACTGATACTGAAGCGATCGCTGCTTTACGTCTTTTGTCGGAATTAGAAGGTATTATTCCTGCCCTGGAAACAGCCCATGCTTTTGCCTATTTGGAATATCTTTGCCCTCAGTTAACGGGGATGCAACGCATTGTCCTTAATTGTTCGGGGAGAGGAGATAAGGATGTACAAACCGTCGCTAAGTATCTGGGAGACTTATTATAAATATAGTCGTTAGCAGTAGCTATGTTCAAGTTATTGATTTTTGGACAATTTCCTGTAATCACTAAGCTGTTATTATTCTTAACTGTAACTACGGGGTTTATTGCCTGTTCAACATCGAGCAAAGTTGAGCGACCTCTTGCTCTTAAGCAAGACAAGATACGAACAGAGGAATTTGGTAATGTGAAAATGACCAATTTAGTCCAGGAGATTCATCGACAAATTAATCAATACCGCAGATCTTTGAATCTCCCTCCTCTAGGTTTAAATGCTCAGGTTAGCCAAGTAGCAGCAGTTCACAGT
>CALLPS010000311.1 GCA_938015355.1 uncultured Pleurocapsa sp. | reverse complement strand
GTGGGTAGTGGGTAGTGGGTAGTGGGTAGTGGGTAGTGGGTAGTGGGTAGTGGGTAGTGGGTAGTGGGTAGTGGGTAGTGGGTAATGGGTAGTGGGTAACACCATCTAGTAATTAGAGTTGTGACTTGCTGCAAGAAGAGTGCGATCTATGATAATAGCTAGCCCTTTATTAAATAACCTCCTGCGTAACATCAGCGACCAACGATTTAAAATTCGTAATATCAGGAAGAAACAAATTACCCTTTTCCCCTTTCCCTTTTCCCTTTTCCCCTTTCCCAATCTGACGCGAAGCTAATCCTTTAGGACAACAGATTAATTTGTTTGTTAGGAGTTAATAATCACTATCAGCAACACATATTCCTTTACACTTAATGCCGTTGCTAGCAGTGCGCAGACAATGAGGACATAATATTTTTTCTTCCTTATTTTCTTGACTATTATCTTTTGATTCTGGAGACTGTTCTTGTTCCATCTGAAGTTTGGATGTCATCAAATTAAAATTACTATTACTGGATTATTATTACTGGATAAAAATGATATTTTAAAAAAATCAAGCTAAATTTTCATCTTATGGGTATTAATAACCTCCTGGACTAGCTAAACTTTCAAACCTGGTTAATTCCGCATTAAACAATAGTTTAATCGTCCCTACAGGGCCATTGCGATGTTTGACAATACTGACTTCAGTAATACCTCGATCAGGAGTATCAGGATTATAGTACTCATCACGATAAATCATCATAACCAAATCCGCGTCTTGTTCAATACTTCCACTTTCTCTCAAGTCTGATAACATCGGGCGTTTATTAGTTCTTTGTTCCACCCCACGGCTTAACTGCGATAAAGCCACAATCGGCACATTTAATTCCCTAGCTAAACCCTTTAAACTTCGCGTCATTTTCGATAGCTGCTGGACGCGGTTATCGTTGTCCCCTCCTTCCATTAACTGAAGATAATCAATCATCACTAAACCCAAAGGATCTTTTTGCTGTGCTTGGAGTCGGCGGACTTGCGATCGCATTTGCATTACCGTTAAGTTAGCTGTATCGTCGATATAGATGGGCAATTCTGAAAGTCTTTCTACTCCATCAATCAACTGTCCAAACTCATTTTGGGCAATTCTACCTGACCGCAGACGGTTACTAGGAATTCTCGCTTCACCAGATAAAAGTCTTTGGGTTAGTTGTTCCCGCGACATCTCTAAACTGAAGATAGCAATGGGTAGTTTAGAATCTCTAGCGATATTAGATGCGACACATAAAGCAAATGCCGTGTTGTGGACACAGATATCATTAGCGACAAAATTATGCGTTTCAGGAATAGTCAGATCGTAAACTTGTTGTTGTCCGACGTATTCAATACTAACTATTTCATCCCAATAAACTTCACTAGTAGCTAAATTTTGCAGGGAAATATTATCTAAAGCATAAGCCAGTTTGAATAAGCTTTCTCTAGATAAAGCCTGTTGACCAACATGAATATTACTATAACTTTGTATTCCTGCCCTTTGAGCTAGAGATGTCCAAGACTCTTTTCCTTTACCTTGTCTTATTTCTTGCCAGACTTCGAGTGGAATTAAATCTTTATTTGTTTGATATCTTCTATTTGATATTGCTTCGCGAACAGCATTACAAGCTGCTTCTTTACTAAAGATACCGATGTCCTCAAGAAAATTCTTAATCGATTTGGCATCAGTAATATCTAGTTGCCAAACTTTTCTGTATTCGTGCTTATATTTAACAGAACGCTGTTTCAAAGAGGCAATTACACCAAATCTCAATAATAAGTGCTGTATCTGTCTCCCTAGTTGCTCACTAACCGTAGCGTAACCTAGTTGTGACTGTCCGCTAGCTAATACAGTTGCCCAACCATCAGTAGCAAATAAACGATTGAGAAACAGTGCGATTAAATGAGGTTGCAATGTAAAAACAAGCTGGGGAACAGTTTTATGATGAGCATTTTTGTTCCATAAATCTAACTCTTTCAACCATACTGTTAGAGCATTAGGAATGCTGTTGCGGATAGGGGATATTCCATCACTATCATCTTCTCTTGAACTAAGTTCATCAAAGATATTAACTGCCTCCGCAAATTCGTTTCGTAATATTGGATTGCTGTTAGTAAATTCAGGACAGGTTTTAGTTAAACAACCATCACCAATCAAATAAGCGAGTAATTTAATTCTTGCTTCGTCAATAGTTTTATGACCAAATACTTGAATCTGACGAGGAACAGCAATTTTGTTACCTACCTGCAATGTTCCCAAGCTACGCCAACCTTTGATAGTCAAAAAGGGATGAGTTAGGGTAGTTTCAATTTTTCTACCTAACCGAGTAGTTACCAGATATACAGGCTTGATACCATCATCAACAAATGCCTCTGGTTTCGTCCAGTTAAACTTCCAATCAGGTTGTAGGGTTAGAATGGAGTCCTGTTGATGTCGATAAATTTCTGCAATCGTTTTAACACTGCCATCTCGACAAACTAACTCAGAGTTAGCTGCCAAACATTTCCCCATAGAAGGTCTTCCTGCAATAATGATCAAGTCAGAACGACTAAAACCACTAGTCATGGCATCCAAGTCATAGTAACCAGAGGGAACCCCAGGTAAAGCTGTTTCCTGATGCAATTCTTCAATGGTATTAAAAGTATTAACTAAAGTTTCCGCAATCGGTACTAAACCCTCTTGGGGACGTTCTTGAGTTAGACGAAAGATCTTTTGTTCCGCAGCATCTAAAACAACTTCTAATTCCGAGGTGTTATCGTATCCCAGATCAACAATCTCATGTCCTGAAGTAATCAACTGACGACGGACATACTTCTCCATAATCAGGTTGGCATAGCGATCAACATTAACTGCCGACACAGTACGGTTAAGTAACTGCGCCAATTTAGTTGTCCCACCGACCTGTTCTAATAAATCGCGATCGCTCAAATAAGTACTGACAGAAATAAAATCCGTGGGTTTCCCTTTGGCATTAAGACTTAAGGCGGCATGATAAATCTCTTGATGAGCCTTGACGTAAAAAGCATCTTTCACCACCAATTCCCCCACCCTGGTAATCGCTTCAGGGTCAAATAGAATACCACCTAAAATTGCTTCTTCTGCTTCAATGCTAGCGGGAGGTAAGTTGTTGATTTCTGCCATTAATTAACTTAGACTGCTACGTAATTTACCATAGAACAAATATTCTACTATATCTACAAAAACCTAAGAGCTTATATGCGTGCTCGGTATCCTTTAGGAGAGCTTAGAGCTAGAAAGAAGATGGTTATCAAGATCGCCAATTCACCTTAAGAGTGCATTTCTAAATAGCATCTAAATCTTTTTCTCCTGTACGAATACGAACAACTTGATCGACAGATTCAACAAATATTTTACCGTCACCAATCTCCCCTGTACGAGCAGCCTTCATGATCTTCCCTACCACCAAATCTGCTCGTTCATCTTCGACGACAACTACGATTTGAACTTTTTGCAGAAATTCTACAGTATATTCTGAACCACGATAACGCTCTGTTTGACCTTTTTGGCGACCAAAACCTCTCACTTCAGAAATGGTCACTCCTATTACTCCAGCATTTAAGAGAGCAATTTTTACTTCATCTAATTTAAAAGGTCTGA
>CALLPS010000310.1 GCA_938015355.1 uncultured Pleurocapsa sp. | reverse complement strand
CAGGAAGGTACTGTCCCACTCTATCGTTTCTATAATCAAGGTTTAGATGCCCACTTCTATACTCCTTCGACGGCAGAAAGAGATGATTTTCTCGAATCATCTGACTATCGACCAGAGGGGGGTGCTGATGGTATTGCTTTTTATGTAGAGCCTTCTCCAGACTTTTAATTCTAAATAGGCGTTGGTGATTTTATGTATGACGTATATAATGTTTCTTTTCGTAGCTTTAAGCTTCAAGCTTTAAGCTCTAAGCATTTTAAATTTAGTTGAATAAAACAAAATTATGAAATCATACTTTGATTCACCAACGCCCTAAATATACTATTTCTGCTCAAAACGTTATAGATCAGTAATGTATCATCTGAAATTAGATAAATGCGAGCCGAAGATTATGGAAAGTGTAATCCCAAGTATTTATCTAATTTTCTTTTTATTTTCTCTGTAAGATCTTCTCGGTTGGTTAATTTACAATAAACTGAAGGTATGACAACGATCTCAAAATATTGGAATTTGGTTCGCCTTGATAGTTCGGGACAGCTTAAAGTATCGGAAATTATTCCATTAAAACAATTTGTTGTTCAGAAATTTTCCCCTGTCATTGAATCTGAGAATCTTTCTGATCTTTCAATTCAAAGAGATTTAGTCACCAGCAAAAATAATCAAGATGAGAATAGTATCATCGCCGAAAGATGCTTACGTTGCTTTATTTCCCACCAAATTAAACAGGCTTGTCTGCAATTAGAGCTACAATTTGGTCGAGAACAGGGTTTTAATCGCCACGATCTCTTTATTTATACTCTGAATGATACTTTAGACAACTTTCGAGATTTAGTTACAACCTCCTCTGTAACTAATAGTCAATATAAACCCCTAGCCGTTGAAATTCTCGCAACTTTCGATCCCGATAAGGCAAATTTATCCACTTGGACGACTCGCTATGTCAAGCAAAATCGCGAACTACAGCAGTTTCTCTTAGAACATGGAGTGTATCTAATTAGTAACTGGGCAATTTTAAATGATACTAATACCAAACAGGTTCAGAGAATTTTATCCGAGTTCCATAGTTTGACCCCGACAGAAATCCAACAGGGGGCGATTCTACTCTATTGTTACCATGACGTATATCGTCGCGATCGCCTGAAAAATCGTCAGAGTAAAGGAGGAAGGTGTCAAACTCCGACCACAGAACAGTTAGAGAGAATTGCTAACTTATATAAGCAAAAATTAAATTTGTCTTTATCTCCAGAACAAACTTTATCCCGACTAGAACAACTGGCTACTCTGCTACGAGAATATCGTATTCAGGTGCGGGGAGGAAAAATAAAACAGGAATCTTGGGATAATACCGCAATTAATACCGAGGGCATGCAAGGAGCCTTAGCTCAAACTCCAGAAGATAGTCAAAATAGCGATCGCAGTGACTTTTTAACATGCTATCAACAGCAATTTCAACAGTGTTTAGATCGCTCAGTAGAAATAGTAATTACCACTCGTTTAAGTAAATTCAAAGGCAAAAAAGCCCCTAAAGCAAAGCAATTTATCACAGCCTTAAAGCTATTCCATTGTCAAGGGAAATCCATGAGTGCGATCGCACCTCAAGTAGAATTACAGGCGCAATACCAGGTAACAAGGTTGCTCAAGCTAAAAGAATTACGAGTCGATATCCGTCATCAGATGTTGCAACTGATGAAAGATTGGACGATGACTCAAACCATAACTCAAAATAATTTAGCAAATTGGCAATCATTAAAGCAAAGAGAACAAGAAATAGAATTAGCCTTGGGGGAACAAATCGACCTGGTATTAGATGAAGCAGAGAAAGAAGTGAGCATTGCCGATAGTAACCAGAGTATCTTAGCTACAAGAATTTGCGATTATTTTGGGCTTACTGAATCAGAACCAACTAATTTTTTACTGTCTAACGAATAACGAATAAGGATTTTTAGCCTAAAAGATAAGGATTCTGGTTATTAGTTATTAGTTATTAGTTATTAGTTCTTAGGTTACAATTCAGAAACAACTTGTGTAACTCTACTTTTTAGCAGGATAATTAATGTTCATTGATTAACTTGATATAGTTTAATGCTCAATTCTAATCCTCAAGCTAAACAACCGATCTGGAGTCAGAGTCAAATTCTTCTAAAAACTCTTTCTTCCTTGAGTTACCGCGAACAAGGTTTAGATAATTATCTTCATGAAATTACTTGTGCAGCTAGTCGTTTATTAGGGGTAGATTGGTCGGTAGTTACTTGTTGCGATCACCAGGAATATCAGGTGGTTGCTAGCAATCTTAAGCTAGAATCTCATCAAAATTCTTTTAATCTTCATGGGAGTCTTACGGGGACAGTAGTGAAATCGGGCACAAGCTTGTGTGTCAGAGACACCAATCAAGATAATCAATACGGAATTGCCCCTCCTGGCTATCGCTCCTATCTAGGTGTACCTTTAAAAGTCCCCACAGGAAAAGTTATTGGTACGGTATGTTGTTTTGGTGTCCAGCCCCAAAACTTCTCAGCAGAAGCGTTACATATTACAGAATTGCTTGCCGAACGAGCAGCGATCGCTATTGACAACTATAATCTCTATCAAAGACAACAAGACTTCAATCAAGCTTTAGAAGAAGAAGTAGCTAAACGCACCGCACAGTTAAAACAAGCCCAAGCCCAGTTAATTGAAAAGGAAAAATTGGCAGCAATTGGTCAATTTGCTTCGATGATTGTCCATGAAATTCGCAATCCAACTACGACAATTTTACTGGGTTTAACCAGTCTGCAAAAACTAAACCTCGATCAACGCAATCAAATGCGCTTAAATCTTGCTTTAGAAGAAGGGGAAAGACTGAAAAACTTGTTACAAGAAATTTTGTTATATGCCAAGCCTCAGATCTTACAAGCAGAAACGATTGAGTTGAACCAATTTTTAGACGAGATGTCTTTTGCCTTAAGGGAAATGCCCCAAGCCAGTCA
>CALLPS010000309.1 GCA_938015355.1 uncultured Pleurocapsa sp. | reverse complement strand
ACGGATCAATGATTGGTGCCGTAACGATCATTTCCCTCATCCTTTGGAGTTAAAACTCAACTAAAATTTAGACTTGCTGATTTGAAAAGAAATATTACAAGTTTCAATTTTAAGTTAACTAGAATACATAAGCTAAAAGCTTTTCTGTCTCTACATTACAGAAAACTATAAAACATATGTATTAAATCAAAAGTTATAAATGTTACGATTCCCTGAACTATAACTGTTACATTTTTGATATATCCGTAATTTTACTTATAAAATTTAACTGGTCTTTTGCAATATTATTCTTGGTGAAAAAGCTATCTATAATCGTGGGATTGAATATGTAAGATAAAGCACATATTAAGCAAAGATGAAAATCTGAGAGATAGCTCATGATAACTAAAATGATTTTTTGCTTTCAATAATGCCTATTTGTCAATTAGTTATTTTAAATTTTACTCATCACTCAATATATAAAATTGCCTGATATTCGATTACAGGATTTCCCATACATTTATTGAAGAGAAAATAATTTTTTTATGAATATATCTAAATACTTGGCACCATTATTTATTCTTCCAACTTTAACTTTTTCTCAATCATCATTAGCTCAAGATTCTAAACCAGATTTAAATCAAAAGCTGACAATGTATACTAAGCCTGCTGTAGTGAGAATCTTCAGTCTTTGTGAAGGAGAATATAGATGGAAAGGAGATTCGAAAAATACACAGGGAAAAACATTTCAATATAATCTCAGTTTTTTCGGGACAGGATTTTTGATAAATCCTAATGGGTATATTGTAACAAGTAGTAAAGTTACAGAATCTAAAGAAGATTGCAGAAAGGGGCTTCTCCGAAATATAAAATATGAACTTAATAAAATCGTTAATGACGAAATTAGCGACCAATATATTAAGAGTAATGGTAATTTCACGATGTATTTTGGTGGAGCTAGAAATGAGGCTGGAGAGAGGAAATATGGAGGATTCTGGGAAGTTCATCTCCCTTATTCACAGAATAATCCTTTAATTAATAAAAATTCGAAGCCTTTTGAAGTCAAGAAGTCAGGAAGAAAAGAGGGGGAAGTAGTTAAGATAAATAAAGATGTTGCAATAATTAAAGTATCTCTAAATAATGCACCAGTCCTCAAGCTAGGTGAATCAAGTAAAGCTCTAATTCAGGATCGGATAGTAGCAGTCGGATATCCTAGCGCTGCCGATATCAAAACAGATAATAATAATATAAGGTTTACACAGAAATCTTTTCAAGAAGCATCTGTACAAGCGGGGAGAATTTCCAATCCCAATAAAGAGCTCGAAGGAGGTTATCCTGTTCTACAAGTTGATATTAGAGCAGCAGATGGAAGTGCTGGCAGTCCACTAATTAATGAAGAAGGAGAAGTTGTGGGAATGCTAGTTTTTAATGATTCCGATAGGGACTCCTTCGATAATAATGGAGAGGCTGTCCCCATAGCCATACCGACTAGTACAATACAAGAATTTATTAGACAATCTGGTGCTATAAATCAGCAAGGTGAAATCGATAAACTTTACGGAGAAGGATTACAGGACTTTTGGAAAGGTAATTATAAAGCGGCAAAAGCAAAGTTTTTAAAAGTCAGAGCTTTATTTCCTTTCCATTCAGAAGTAGAAAGAAAAATAAGTGAAATAGATCAAATTGAAGCAGATCGATGGGCAAAGCCTTGGAAAAATCCAACTTATGTTTTTCTCTTTACTCTATTAGTTGGCGGTGGAATTGTGGGAGCAGTTGCTTACTTTTTACTTAGACAAAGACAACAATTTGCAATTGCTACTGCTGATGGAGGAGAAAGATCAACTAATATTGGTAATAGAGAAAGATCAACTAATACTGACTCTACTCATAACACTCCATACAAACGTAATGGGAAAGGTAAGAAATGTTATATGGAGATGGAGTATAAGGGACAAATTAAAAGGTTTCAACTAGGCAGAGATGAGCATCGTTTAGGGCGCGATTCTGTATGGTCTGATTTGGATGTATTTGCTACCTGGGAAGTGATTTCTCGCCGCCATGCCATCTTAAAAAAAGAGGGAGACGATTATCGTATTTTTGATGGCGATCGCACAAACCCTAGCCGTAATGGTTTATGGGTTAATGATGATTTTCGTGTCGATTCTCAAGAAGGACATCTTTTAAATAATGGCGATCGCCTGAAGATCGGACAAGATGCGAATGATCAGGTTTTACTAACCTACTATAATCCTCGCGGACGGAATCAAGGCGGAGGGTCAAATCCTAGGACTACCATGGCGAATTGATGTTTTAGTCTGATTTGAGGTGAGATTGAAAACCAGGGTATTGTTGAGGCTTAGAGATATTGGATAATGTTAAATCAATTATTAGTGGGGCGTTATCGAGTAGTAGAAGTTTTAGGGGAAGGGGGATTAGCTCAAACCTATATTGCGATCGATCAACATCAGCCAAGTCGTCCTAAATGTGCGGTAAAGTTACTCAAACCTGCGAGTAAAGATCCGAGCTTTTTGCCCATTGCGAGACGTTTATTTGTCACAGAAGCAGAAATTCTGGAGAAGTTAGGCAGACATAATCAAATTCCTCGACTTTTGGCGCACTTTGAAGAAAATAGAGAGTTTTTTATTATTCAAGAATATATTGAGGGACATACTTTAGGGACAGAGCTTCCAATAGGACATCAATGGACAGAAAACAAGGTAATTTTGATGTTGCAGGATGTCCTTAAAACCTTGGAATTTGTTCATAGTTACCGAGTTATTCACCGCGATCTTAAGCCGAATAATTTAATTAGAAGAGATGAAGATGGGCAAATAGTTTTGATTGATTTTGGTGCAGTTAAACAAGTGGGAGATTCTCGGATCACCACTAAAGCACCTCTAACTCCTAAAACAATTTCCATTGGCACTCAAGGATATATGCCAACAGAGCAAGCAAGAGGAAAACCTCGCCTTAATAGTGATATTTTCGCTCTCGGGATGATTGGGATACAAGCTCTGACAGGAATCGATCCTTTTAATTTAGAGGAAAATATTGAAGGTGAAGTAATTTGGCGAGATTATGCTCGCGTAAGCGATGAATTAGCGACAATTCTCAATCAGATGGTGCGTTATCATTTTCGCGATCGCTATCAATCTACGACGGAAGTATTGCAAGCACTTGCATCATTAAATAATTATTCTTTAGTCAGTCAAGAAAAGTTACATAATATTCAGCAAGATGTTATTAATTCACCTGAATCAAAAGAGTTTGGGGAAACAAAAGTTTC
The DNA here is from genome assembly GCA_938015355.1 of uncultured Pleurocapsa sp. Classification (GTDB taxonomy): domain Bacteria; phylum Cyanobacteriota; class Cyanobacteriia; order Cyanobacteriales; family Xenococcaceae; genus Waterburya. Next base: position 8,474 of record CALLPS010000309.1, on the reverse strand, counting down.
TTTAGAACATGAAGTATTAGAGAGAGAATCAGTTAATCATACTGTTGCTGAAAAGGAAAAATATGCTTTAGATATTAACCAAGAAGTTTCTAAGGAAGTTCCCTTAATTGAGTTAAAGCAAACAAAAGTTTCTTTAGGTAAGCCCGAAGAAGAAAAAACAAGTCTCGTCCCCAAACTAAGTGAAGTATCCAAGACTAATAGAAAAGATCCCTGGAGTTCATGGAATATAGATCATAGTTCTACCAAAAAGCGACAAAAAACCGTTGCCAAAATCCAACAGGAAAATTCGGTAACTGCCGATTTAGAGACAGCGGAAACATCTAGAGGATTAGTCAAACAAGATTTATGGAGTTTGTCGGAATCAGAGTCCGTTGCTAAGTCTAAGCAGAATCAACATAAGCAGTCTCAAGAAAGTGATAATTCCCCAGAAATAGCATCTCAAACTAAGGAAATAGTAGATTTAATCCCAGAAATTAGAGAGACAAAAATATCAGCCAAAAATGAATACTCAGATACTAATGTAATTTCTCCAGTTAATTTGAGAGAGACGAAAGTATCTAGTAGCAATGAACAAATATTCAGCGAAAATAAATTAAAAGAAACTAAAGAATTAAATAAGCAGAAAGCAGCAATAAATCAAGCTGTAAGGTATAATTCAAACGAAACTAAAGTATCAATTAGTAGTGAAGTTGAAGATATCCTAACTATTTCTAGTTTAGACAAAATCAAAGAAAAATTATTCCTTGTTTGTAAACAGATAAGTCCAAACATAGATAAGAAAAAGATAGAAAAAATCTTTAATTTAGTTGCAATAAAACCTTTATCAAACTCAGCAAAAGTATTCAAAGCAGCTTCCATTAAGCCAGACGTATTTCTACTCAGATCTAAATGGCAAATATTGTTGTTTGGAACAGGAACAATATTCTTGGTAATCGGTTCTTATAATGGTTACAAATACCTAAAATACAAACAGTCCTATCATCAGGTGAAATTAGATTTAGATAAAATTGAGCAGTTAAAAATAGAAAAAAAATATCAAAAATGTATAGCACAAAGTATAGAGTTTTCTGAGCAATTTTCAGACCTAAATATTCAAAAAAACTCCTTGTTAAGTGATTGCTATCAAGGACAATTAACAACGGCTACTAAATTAGCCAAGGAAAGTAAATATAAAGATGCCATTAATCTCGCAATTCAAATTCCCCAAGAACAGGATATTTATGCAGAATCCCAGAAACTTGTAGCTCAATGGTCTAATAATATTTATAAAATTGCGACTAATAAATATCAAGAAGGAAACTTAGAAAATGCGATCGCAATTCTGCAAGCAATACCTGAACATAGTCCTTTAAGCAAAAAAATACAGACAACTAGTAAACAGTGGCAAGAAGATTGGCAACTAAATCAGACTCATCTAGAAGCAGCCCAGAAAGGACTTGATGAAAAGCGTTGGGCAGATGCCATTAAAGAAGCGGAGAAGGTGAAAAATAATCCATATTGGCTTGATAAGAGTAAAGAACTAATTACACAAGCTAACGTTGCAATTGCTGCTGCTGAAGCTGCTGCTAGAAGTAATTATCGCCCATCCTCCAGATCAAGATCTAGAAACTATTCAAATACATATTCTAATCCCACTCCTCCTGTATATATTCCAGCTCCTCCTCCAAAGCCACCTATTCCCCCCAGCACAAATCCCATCAAACCCAGTCCAACTAAATCTAATCGACGTAGTATTGTTTGTTTAAATAAACATAGTCCTATGCCGAAGTGTCGCAAGTAATAATATCATTTCAATATTACGATAAACATTAAGTCATTTCAGAAATGTGCCTTTTCATTAAGCTGCTTCCCACATATCTTTAATTTGTCCTGGTAGAAACTCAGCAACTTCTTGAATTCTGTTTTCAGACAATTCTTCTTTTGTTGCCGAAAAAACAGCATTAATTACTTTTTTCCCATTTGTTCCTCTGGGTATTCCACCTTCTTTCTCGATACGGAAGATAAAGGTGTCTGCATCAAATTTTAAAGGAGGACGAATATCACTTAACCAAGCCACTAAAGGATTATCATCACGCCAAAGATCGGCGACTTCCTGTTGCAATCGTTTATTTTCGGCATATTTTTCGGCTTCGACTTTAAGGTCTGAGGCTACAGACTTTGAGGCTGCCGTAGTCATTAAATCTCGCATCGTGCGATAGACAATTGTGGTTAAATCTCTGGCATCAAAAATATCGGGTAACTCCGCTTTGAGAGCGACTTTTTCTAGAAATGGAGTATAACAATCAATTACAGGAGTAGAAGCACCCTCTCTTAATGCCTCTGGTGGATTTTGCTTCATACGCTCCAGCATCTTCTCTCCCTTTTCAGTCAATTCTGCTTTTTTAAACCTAATTAGATGGGGTAGAGGACCATCTGCTGCGCCTAAAGTATTGGCTACGCGAAAATCGATTTCTGGTTCATTAATCAAGTTAGGTACATCTTCCTGCCTAGCGTAAGCATTACCTGAAAAATCGGCATTAATATATTGTTTCTGATTAAGATAGTCTAGATGCCCTAAAAAGTCAGCAATGGTTAGATTTCTACCAGTAAAGTCAGTCCCTTGGAAATCTACAGAATGCATTCCTTGCCCATCTTTTTGCTGGATTTTGTTAAGCAAGATATACATCACATCGTCTCTTAAAGCTATAGTCATATTTTTTTAAGTTTATTTATTTCGATCTACGTTATAAATTGTAGAAAAACGTAACTTATCTTTACATCTGCTTTGAGGACAATATTTAAATATTTAATATATATCTAATTTATATCTATTGATAGAAGTTGATTAAGGATCGCACCACAGACAGATTAATTATTTATCCCTTTGGCGTAGTATTTTGCTTAATAACAAAATAAATTTATTAAAAGAAAATTTATTATAAAAGCACTAAAAAATACTACATAAAAAACTATGGAATCTCTTAATCCATTACAGATAGCATTGCAGCAGCTAATGCAGATGGTCAAAGGTACCATTGAACTACTGCCAAACATAATAGTTGCGATCGTTGTATTTATCGTCTTTTGGTTTGCCGCCAGGTTTTCTCGCAGATTGATTAAAAACCTGACTCGCAAAAAAAAATCTCGTAATTTAGGATTAGTTCTCGCGAGGTTGTCCCAGGGATTTATCATCTTGATCGGTGCATTTATTTCCCTAGCAATTATCATTCCCACCTTTAAACCAGGGGACTTAGTACAGTTATTAGGAGTTAGTGGGGTTGCAGTTGGTTTTGCTTTCCGCGACATTTTACAAAACTTTCTGGCAGGAATCTTGATTCTGATTACCGAGCCTTTTACTATAAATGATCAAATCGTATTTAAAGAATTTGAAGGTACGGTAGAAGACATACAAACCCGTGCTACTACAATTAGAACCTATGATGGTCGCAGAATTGTAATTCCTAATGCCGAACTCTTTACTAACTCAGTAACGGTAAACACCGCCTTTGATAAACGTCGTCTAGAGTACGATGTTGGCATTGGTTATGGTGACGATATTGCAGAAGCCAAACGAATTATTTTAGATGTATTACGCAGCAATCAGGATGTGTTATCAGATCCGCCACCAGAGGCATTAGTAGTAGACTTAGCGGGCAGTACCATCAATATTCGCGCTCGCTGGTGGATTAGTCCTCCCCGTCGTGCCGATATGATGGATACTCAAGATGCAATATTAACTGAATTTAATAATAGATTGGTGGCTGCGGGGATAGATCTACCTTTTCCCACTCAACAAATATTATTTCACGACCAGACAGAAGAAACAGATGGCGATCGCAGCAATCAAAGAGAAGGATGGCCTCCAGCAAAAGGAAATAACCCCAAACCCCGAAGTATCAGTAGCTCTAATAGCTCTGTAAGACAATTAGCAAGTAATGGTAATGGTGGTAGTGAGGATAATACTATTAATAGTAACGAACATCAAAAACCTGATACAAACTATGGCTAATACGGTTCAAAAATTTATGAACTGGTTAGCCACTCGCCGTAATTTCATATTTTCTCGGTACAGTAAGGATGGAAGAGAAGCTCAAGAGCCAGAGCGATCGCTAGTTGAATTACCGTTAGAAATCAGGAATAAACTGATTAGTGCAGTGGAAAGCTTGCCGAGTAACCCTGCCGAGGAAAAAGCGATCGCATCAGCGTTGAATCAAGCCTATAAACTATGGCATGAAGATCCAAACCATAGCAATAACTCGATCTCGATCTTAAATAGTCCAGTTGACTCTGTCTCCAAAATTTTAGTCGAGTCTCTCCAGGAGTGGGCACAGCAAAACAGCCTAGATCTAAAACTACTACCATTGACCAGTAGACCCGATGCTATCGAAACGATAAAATCAAGGCTAGAGCATTACCTAAAATCTAAAGAAGAGGATAGTGATCGTCTAGAAATAGTAGTTATTCCTAACTTAAGCTGGTGTTTTCTCCGTTCTCTTGAAGGTTTAGCAGGAATAGAATACCTGCAATCATTATTGTGTGAAGGCTCAGAAAAACGCTTCTGGATTATTGGTGGGGGGCAAGTCGCTTGGGAATATCTCAGCTCTGTCTGTACCTTAGAAGCCTACTGCGGAGAAGTCTTTAACCTACCTGCGATCGCAGCAGAAGATTTACAACAGTGGTTTGAGCCGATTATTAACGAGTTGGATATTAAGTTTGATCAACCCAGAATCGATCAGAAAATTCTCGATGGAGACAAAGATAGTCAGGCAAGTTACTTTGATAGCCTAGCAAATATTTCTCAGGGAGTTGGTACAGTAGCAGTACAGCTATTTCTGAAATCGATCCGTTACGAATCAGTAGATGAAGATCACAATAAACAGAAAAATTTAATTGCTCAAACTCCTCTCTTGCCAAAACTACCTAATTTGGAATCAGCAGATCGCTATCTCTTATACTCTCTTTTGTTACATGGAGATTTAACCCTTGCTTCACTAGCGGAAAGTTTGGGAGATTTAGAGTCTGAAGTACAAGCCAGAGTTCAACTATTACGTCGTGTCGGAGTAGTTGAACAACGGGACAAAATCTTGAAAATCAATCCAATTTATTACCCACGAGTTGAACAAACATTAGCTAGCAACAATTTTATTATTAATCGGCAATAGAAAGTTAAGAGTACTGGTGATCTAGCCGTACAAAGTTAAATTAGGACAAAGTTTAGCTATCTGCGCGTGAGAATAAAGGTTGACATCCTCCCAGCGTCGGAGACGCGGGATTCCAACTCTCACGAATTGGTTTTTCTGTTTCAACCGCACATATCTAGACACAAGTTAAACTTATGCCCCCGACATTGGTACGTCCACAGACCTTTGCTGTATTTCAACAGCCCGATTCCGCAAGCCCTGCGGTACGGAAAGGTATCCGAACAAAATACTTATTTAGTTTGCGTCCTTCAGAGTTGTGCAAATCCATTGCTCTGTCAGCTTTTCCCAGGTCTACCGAGCTTTCTGCGCCACTGGTTGTCTGTAACCAGATTTCGTCACGTTTAGGCTTTCTGTTTCGTCTGCGTCGCGGGTGGGTCAACGACCAAAAATATAGTACCACATTTCAATTACACAAACATAATTGGAGGCGCGAATTCCTCTCATCAGTAAAACTGAGAGTCTCCTTCGCGAAGAAGAGATGAAAGATAAATTTACACTCTCAAGTTGAATGTCCTAAGCTAAATCCGTAATGCTATATTACTGATCATGGCGAATAAAAGGGACAGCCACAAGTTCACCCTCAGCTTCGCCAACTGTAACCATTAGACCTTCTCCTCCCGCTTTAGTACGAATATAACCCAAGCCAAAGTAACCTAAGGGAGTATTCCCATAGCTAGTTAAAACTCCGACTTTACGACCATCTAGAGTGATCGGTGTATTTGTGACTGCTGGCTGATTTAACTTGATTCCCCAGAGCTTTTGTTTGACCCCGTTATAGGTGTTCAAACGGGCAATAGTTTCTTGTCCGATATAGCAACCTTTCTCGAAAGAAATTGTTCCCCAAAGTCCAGCTTCGAGGGGGTTATAGTCTTCTGTCAATTCGTGATCAGGAACGGGTCTACCCTGTTGTATTCTCAAATTTTCCCACAGGCGATCGCCAAAAGGAATAGCTCCCAGCTCTAAGATTTTTGACCAGACCACAGAAGCGCGATCGCTCTCTATAATCAGAGTATAGCCAGAATTTGCCAACCCACTTCCCAGGGCAATTCGGACAGGAATATCAGCAATATTTACTAGTTGATGTTCCCCAACTTTTGCTAAAGAAACAGCGTCCGTAGTCATTTCTGACAATAAAGTGCTGCTTTGTTCCCCAATCAGACTAAATACAGTTAAATCCGCGGAAACATCAGTCAATTCAACTTTATCAAAGGGAAATATAAAACGGTCTAACCAAGCTAATAGCTGCTCTCGACGGTTTGGAGAAACCACAACTAAAACTGCATCTTCAGTGACATAAGCTGTTGCTAAATCTAGAGTTCGTGCAGTCGAAGTTACAAATACCGTATCGCAACCCTGTCCTGGCTGAAGTTTTTCAAAGTCGTTGGTACTTTGATTATGAAGATATCGCAAGCGATCTTCCCCTGTAATTTTAAGCATACCCCAGTGAGAGCGATCGCTAATTGCCACACCATTCTCGATCGCTTCTCTAACTTGAGCCTCATTATCAAAACCCAAAACAACTCCTGACTCATCAAAAATTGCCCCTGCTGATTCTTGTAACTGTTTTAATTTCATTGTTATTGATAAGCAATTTCTATTGTTATTGATAAGCAATTTCTGTTGACTTCTTACGAAGTTTACTTATCCGAAGGTGTATCCTTTATGACAACGGAGGTTCCCTCCGCAACGCAACTTCGCGCTGTTGACTGTTGACTGTTAAGGGAGGGTATTAAAAACTTTTCGCACAGACTGTTGCGCCTTTGATTCTAATAGTTGCCAGTCCACTTCTCCTAAATCATCGATTAACCGAGTATCTATCTCGACAGGATAAGCTGCCTCATTTTCCTGACTAAATAAATGTTGAATTGGCTCATACTCCTTAAAACAAACCTGATAACAAAGCTCCCAAACATCAACTTCAATTTGATATTGAGAACGAGTGAGACAAAGATGATAGCCAGGAATAGGTGCGGTTACTTCCTTATATGTTCCTTTCCATGGTGAAGACTCGATCTCTTTACGAATATTATCCACTACTCGCAGCATTGCAGGTTGCATTAATACTTGGGCTTGCTCCCAAGCTAAACTATCTTTAAAAGTCGGTTTCATCAAAAAAGTTGAGAGGGTACTCAGTCTTCGGCTTCGCCCAGACTGAGAGGAATCGAAACCAGTAACTAGACTGCGACGAGAAATTTCTCTTCCTGTGTACAAATTAATCCTGTTGCTCGTCGCAACAACCTTACTTTGGATGCAGTGAATTGACCGATACGTTTCCAAGCAGCATTTGAAACACTTACCTGTTTAGCGGTATCGCCAGAACACCAGCCTTGGTAAGTAATACCAGCTTTGACTGCCTCGACATAATCACCTTTGCGGACATTATGCCTAGTAGTTGTTCCGCCATATCTACGTCTGACTCCACCTTTGGCTGGAATCATTAATTGTAATTGTCTACGAGAAATAGGTGGTCTACGAATTACAAAGAATGGAGCATCGGTTATCTTTACTCGTCCTTGCCAGCAATGACCCCTGCCTTGAGAATTCTCAAAAGGTAAATAGTCAATAAACTGGCTTGCTGCAAGCATTACTCCATCAACGGCGTGAGTCGCTGGAATAGCTTCTTTCTTATTCAGCTTTTGCTTAGGTAGACCAAGATGCTGACGAAGATTAGAAGTCTGCCAGCCAAACTTAGTAACGACGGGGGTAATCTTGTTTAACTGTTCAATTGCCCATTTTTGTCCGACTTGGACGGGGGAAAATGAACAACCTTTAACAGTTTTTGCCTTCACATATTCGTAAACAACAGAACTAATTGGATAGATTTTAGATAATTCGGTTATTACTCGAATTTCAAGCAATCTATTGGCTTCAATGCTTGGTGCTAACTTATTGCCCCGACGATTATCAAATCGCTTTTGACGGTGAGCGCGAAGACAAAAAGCAACCTTGCGGTTAATTCTTCTCCCTCGTCTCCCTCGACGCATCATTCTGCGCTGTTCCATGTGCTTTTTGACCGTTTCAAAAGGCAAAAACAGGTGAGCGGTAAATAGAGTAAATAGCTTCGATTGCAAACCTACCCCAGAATAATATTTACCTGAGTCTATTCCTGCTGAAATAGACTGAGTTTCTCTGTCACTAGATTCATCTACTAGCTGAATGTAGTAGATACCTAGCTTATTCCGTTTCCCTACTGCTTTGCCATCTCGCACCATACGTCTAGCACGGCTAGCTTTAGTAGGCATTAGTGGTGTTCCATTGTGATCGATTACTGGTACTCGATTCAAGAGATAATCC
>CALLPS010000308.1 GCA_938015355.1 uncultured Pleurocapsa sp. | reverse complement strand
CAAGTTAACTTAAACTTATGCTTTTGCTTAAAATTAATTACATACTTGATTAGACACTATTCCTTTATTTACTAGTGTTCTAAGATGATTGTTTGTGTAATTAATTTTGCGTCAATGATTATTACATATTTATAAAGCTCTTATCTTACTATCTTAAAGTTCATCAATCAGTATTTTGGAGATGTTGATAAAACAGGCTTCAAATAGTCTCCTGGACTGGATTTGATAATTTATTTTAATTTCTTAGTTCAGAAAAAATGTAATCTAGATTACATAATCTTGCTTGTTTTTCTTCCGCTTAAAATTTTAAGAAAATGCATCCATAATAATGCACAATTATGGCGTTGATCAGTAGAGAATGATGATTGAAACTAGATCAGTGCGATCACATCAGAAATTGAACCCAGAAACCAGCAAGATGTTGTGGCGAATATATCGTCATAGTAACAACTATCGGGTAAGAACTCGGGCGCAGTGCATCTTGCTAATGGACTCAGAATATACAATTCAAGAACTAATCATAATTCTAGGTGTTAATCGGAAGACCATTTATAATTGGAAAAATAACTGGTTGGAGTACAAATTAGTTGGACTATATAGTCGAGTTGGGAGAGGAAGAAAAAAAATTTTAAACTCAGAACAAAAAGAGCAGATTAAACTTTGGGAAAAACAGTTACAAAACAATTCCAAACAAATAATAATCGAAAAAATTAGAAATGAATGGGGAATTACTCTTAGCAAAGATACAGTAACTAGAGTCTTGAATTAGGATGATCACACCTTAAAGTTAACAGGATCTGATACTAAATTCGTTATTGAGTAATGAGTATTAATTATTCTAAAATAGTAAGGGCGTTTTACCAAACGCCCCGACAAACCAGATATCTTATTCAAAGACTAAAGAAAATAGATCCCTAAAGTTACGAGAGGATCTTATATTAGTTAATCAGCTCTGACTCTCTTTACTGTTATCAGTCAAACAATCATGAGTTCTCAAAGTTGCCGCTGCCGCATAATCCCTTTGGGCTGGTGCATCAGGAGCAAAAGCATCTCCCACTTCTTGAGCAGGGGAAGCCACACCACAGTAAGCTGACATGGTTTGAATAGTTGCGGCACCCCAATGATTAGCAGTATCGGAGAAATTAGTTGGTTGTTGATTACTAACCAATTCTGCTGTGTTTCCCTGTTTAAGGTTGGCAAACTTAGCCACATTTTGTAGTACGGCAATTAATTCGGCTCTAGTAACAGGAGTACCTGGCTTGAAAGAGCCATCGGGATAGCCTTTAACGATCTCGTTTTCTTTTGCCCATTGAATTTTAGTTGCACTCCAACGAGAAGAATCAACATCGGGATAAGGTTTAGTTGGCACTTTGGATGCTGGCTCAAGGTTAACGCTATCAATAGTTTCCAATGCACCATAAACCATGGAGACTAACTGTTCTCTAGTTAAAGATTCAGTAGGACGAAAAGTTTTGTCTTTAAAACCAGCAATAAAACCAAGGGCTACCGCTTCTTTAATCTCGTCTTGATAAATATCTCTCGCAATATCGCTAAAATTAGAACCAGAACTAGCAGTGGGAGCAGGGGCAGCAGGGGCATCTCCCGCAGCAGCGATCGCCGTAGAATCGCCACTAAAGAAGAAGTGACCTAATACCTTGCCTTCATAAGCCTTTTTGGTAAATTCCCAACCTGGATTGAGATCAATTTTGAGATAGTCGCTGTCTCCAGCTTTCCCCGCTGTTTGTCCCACAACATAGTTAGAACCACCTTGATAACCTTTGGCTACTAACTGAAGTTGATCTCCTTTGGCGATGACATCAAGTCGATAATCTAAACTAGTATCTTGTCCATCAAGACGCACAGAGTAACCGTTGCTATCAGTGGAACGACGACAACTACCTGTAAAGTCAAAAGTTGTCCACAAGGGATTAATAATGGTGGGATTAGAACCCTCTTCTGCCCAACACTGTTGCTTACCAGGAATTTGTTCCACTACTGCCAAATTATAACCAATTGCCCCCGCAGGAATTGCTACCGCTACTACCTGATCCTTAGACAGGGGTGCTTCTGTAAATTGGGCGATCGCAGGAAGTAAAGGAGTGGTTACAGCGATCGCTCCTGTAAAAATGGCGGCTAATTTTAACTTTTTGGATAATTTCATAGTATCTTTTGTGTGCAGTGTCGATATGATTAAAGCTTAAATTTGTGGTTTCGTCCTTAATTGATCAGAAATTATTCGGTATTGAGTTATACAAGGTATAAGGGATAAAGGATTAGGGAAATAAATTCACTGTCTAATATGATTCAGGGAAAAGTAATATGCACTTCCCCGCTACTAGAGACTTTCATTTGCTATTTTTTGTTTCTATAACTGCTGTAACTATTGAACTAACCACAATAGGAGCCGTAATGGCACGCAAAATACGGTTGCCTAGAGATACAGGTTGAAACCCGACAGCGATCGCTTGATCTACTTCTTTATCTGTCCATCCCCCTTCACAGCCAGTAGCAATAACTATTTCGGATGGAGTTTTATCTGGCAAAGGTTGTAAAGCACTCCAGAGAGTTGAAATGTCTCCTCGTGCAACGCAGATATATTTATCTTGGTTAGCTGTGTCTTGATTGGCTATGTCTTGGTTAAGAGCCGCCATAAACTTAGTTGGTTCATAAATATGAGGCACAATTTGTCTTTCCGACTGTTCTGCTGCTTCGGTGACAATCTTGCGCCACCGTTGAACTTTACTCAGACTAGGTTTAGGGAGGGTGCGATCGCTAATGACAGGCATAAAATTACTTACTCCTAATTCCGTACAACAACGGATTATCTGCTCATAACCGTTTCCTTTGGGCAAAGCGGTAATCAGAGTTAAAGATACAGGTAATTCCGTCTTAACCTCAATCGACTCAATAATCTGTGCCGATTGTTCCCTAATTTCTGAGAGCCAAGAATTTCCTGTTCCATCCATGACAATAAAGCGATCGCCATTACCTAACCGCAATACTCGCAACAAATAGTGCAACTGTCGCCCATCTAAGGTGATTTGATCTTCTATTATTTGTTCTGGCGTAACTACTAAACGATAAACCAAAGGATTATTAACTATTATGTTTGTAATCAACTAGAATTTACTCGACAATAAAGCGATCGCGCTTTGTCAATTCACTAAATATCCTACTTTTTATGCTACCTTTGCGTAGTTCAAAATCCTAATAAGTTACTTACTACTTTCAGCCACTTTTTGCCACCCAACAAACCTTAAATTATGATTATGTTTGGCTATAATACCCAGCAAACTGAGTCAATTCTCCTTAACTAATTATGACTGCCAGTATTAGATCTCCTCGTCAATTTCGTCTTACTCTCTCCCAAAGCTTAACGGCTATTGGCTTGATGATTACTATTAGTTTTATTGCGATCGCTCTTACGGCGACTACATTACAGCATATAGGTTGGTTACAAGATCCGACAGAAGCCCTTGCTAATCCGATCCATGAAGCACCAGGGATAGATTACTGGTTTGGCACAACTCGTCAAGGATATGATGTGTTTTCCCGTACCTTGTTTGGGACTCAAGCAGCCTTAAAAGTCGTGATATTGGCAACTACTATTAGTCTTATTTTGGGTGTTCCTCTGGGGTTAATTAGTGGCTACTTAGGCGGTAAGATTGACAAGGTTCTGATCTTTTTTATGGATACGATCTATACTTTGCCTGGACTATTACTATCCGTAACCTTGGCTTTTGTCGTGGGGAAAGGAGTTCTTAACGCAGCCTTAGCTTTAAGTATTGCCTATGTTCCACAATACTATCGGATCGTTCGCAATCATACCACTAGCGTTAAAACCGAATTATTTATCGAAGCAGCCCAGGCGATGGGGGCGCCTACCAGCAGAATTTTATCCCGCTACTTATTTTTTAACGTGATTCAAAGTGTTCCTGTCTTATTTACTCTCAACGCCGCAGACGCAATTCTGATTTTGGGGGGATTAGGCTTTCTCGGGTTAGGTTTACCCCCTGAAGTACCAGAATGGGGTCATGATCTTCGATTAGCCCTAGACGCTTTACCGACAGGGATTTGGTGGTCAGCTACCTTTCCTGGTTTGGCAATGACGACTTTGGTTACAGGCTTATCTCTAGTAGGGGAAGGTTTAGGAGATATGTTAAATCCGCAAGAAAAGAGAGGCTGAGATTAATCATTATTGATTCAAGCTATGAAGCTAGCAATAGTTAGTATTCATAGCCTGATCAGCTTATATTTTTAATCGCGGAGAATATGTTTGCAGAAAAAACCTCAATGCTGTTATACTAACCAAGTGCCAAATTAAGCAC
>CALLPS010000307.1 GCA_938015355.1 uncultured Pleurocapsa sp. | reverse complement strand
AGTCTTGCTGCCCATTGGTATTCTTTGAGAGCGCTAGCCAACTCTCCCTGTTGATAGAGAATATTGCCAGTCTGGAGATAGATGAGGTGGTTTTGTGGCGCAGTTTTTTTAGCTAATTCCAAGGCTTCTAGCCCTGCCATCTCTTCTCCTTGATTTAATAAAGCGATCGCTAACTGTAATCTTAGATCTGAAGCATAGGGCTGTAATTGCACTGCTTTTTCCAATAAGGTGATCGCTTCTGGATAGCGTTGCTGTTTAATTAAAATGTGGGAAGCAATTTTATTCGCCTGTTCGTTATCTGGAGCCAAAGTTAAAATATGCTGGTAGACAGAGATCGCCTGGTCATATTCTTGTTCTCTTGCCAAGACTACCCCTAAACCAAAGTGATTTTGCAAATTATCTGGTTCAAGAGCGATCGCTTTTTCGTATGCTGCTGCTGCTGCTAAATTTTCCCCTGCACTGCCCAGGGCAAAGCCCAGAGCATAATATAGTTTGGGATTATTTGGCGATAAATCAATTGCTTGTTGATAAGCTTCTGTCGCACCAGCATAATCTTTTCTTAAAGTTTGCACATAGCCAATACCTGAAAAAATCTGTGAATTATTTTGATCGATATCCGCCGCTTGTTCATAGGTGGAGAGGGCTTGATCGTAATTTTCCTCTTCCACGTATTGCTGCCCTTGTAAAAGCAAATTGTTAAGTTCGAGCTTATTTATTTGAGCTAGAGAAAAAACTGGTTGAGGTTGGGCGGAAACATTAACTGTCGGTATAACAAGAATGATTAAAGATAAAGAGGTGCTGCTTAAAAGTTTCAACAACATTAATTTGGCAACAATTAGCTACTTAGGGGTTATAGCTCAAGGAATGGCACCCAGTCAACTATCCCACTTGCTGCAAAAAAAGTTTTATAAGGCGATCTCTAGTAATATCCAGCGATTACATTTTATAATACTCATATGTGTTTTTTGATTAATAGGTAGATTAATCTTGACCATAGAATTTGAATGGAATGAACAAAAACGTTTATCTAATCTAGACAAACATGGAATTGATTTTATAGCAGCCTGTCAAATCTTTGAAGGTTATACAGTAGATTTTGAAGACAATCGTTATGATTATGGTGAGGATAGGTTTATTACTATCGGTGAAATTAATGGGCAGATTTTAACAGTAGTTTATACCTGTCGAGGTAACGTAATTCGATTAATTAGTGCACGTAAGGCATCTACAAATGAGCGAAACATCTATTACTAAAAAAACTCTTGAAGAAGCAAAAAAAGCTAAAGATTTGACTGATTGGGATAAAGTCAATGCTATGAGTGAGTCAGAAATTGAATCCAATGCACATTCTGATTTAGATAATCAAGAATTATCCCCAGAGAATTTAAAAAATATTCGTAGGATTAATAGAAAGAAATATAATCAAAACCGATCAAGTGTTAAATCTAATATTGATATAAATATAGTAGACAAACAAATCAAAGGTTTTATAGAGGATAACTATATACCTAAGATGACTAATGATAGTGAAAAGTATTTGTTATTACAAATAGTAGATAGATATATTTATCATTTTGATGGTGCTACTGATGCCAAAAGTGTTTATGAAGCTATCAATTGGTTATTTTCTATTTGTATTCCTGTTTATTCAGCAATACTCACTTTTATTTTGGCAGGCACTTTTGAATCAATTAGAATTTATTTGCCATTCTTGGGTTTAGGATTAACTATCTTTACTATTTTATCTTCTGTCCTTAAGCCTTATGAAAGGAGTACCTCGGCTTCGGAGATACTGATCACTCTTAATGATTGGAAAATATCTTTAATTGTTGGTTTAAATGAGCATATTGAACAAAATAATACAGAACAGAAAGAAACACTGTTAAATTTTTTAGTGCACAAAAATGATGAACTGACAAAACTGGGTGAAACCATCATACAAAGATTTATTCCTACTGTTTACAATTTCAAGTAAGTTGAAAATTTGCAGCTAACAGCTAACACCTAAAAAAAATAACATCGCTAATTGCACGCCAAACGCAATTTACAAATTATTCTTGGCTTCGTTTGCTACCTGTTCAAACTTATCATCTACCAGTTTTGTGATCACAGCTTTTGCTTCGTCTCCCCCTAATCTGCCCAAAGCTTGAACTAGACGGTAACGTATTTGCCAGTCTTCATGATCGGCAAATGCCGTGAGTAGGGAAACAGCCCGCATATCACCTAATTCTCCCATAGAGCCGATCGCTGCGGTCTGTAATAGATTATTATCAGAGTGTAGGGCTTCTTCTAAAAGATTGAAACCAAGAGGCTCTCCTAATTCCCCCAAAGCAGCAATAATACTAAACTGGACTAACCATTCTGAGGTATCGTGATAAACATTCGCTAAATCCTCATAGGCTTCCACCAACTTTAGACCCCCAATTGCGTCGGCGGCGGCGGCTTGGACATCGGGTTCGGGATCGTTAAATAAGCGATCGCGTAATATCTGTAAAGAATTTTCCTTATCGATGGTGCCCACCGTATCTAGCTGACTAACTGCGGCATAGCGCACCCGAGTATTATCATCAGTAATTAGCGGTTGCAGCATACCAAAGGCGATATTTGGTTCAATTTGACGTAATTGATTTAAACCCCGAATGCGATCGCCAAAGTCGGAGGAATTTAATAAATTTTCAACTGATTCTGGTGTGATACTCATGATAAAGACTGTTGTTATAATTGCTGGGTCAAAATATGGGATTGAATTTTGGAGATAAAAAAATGGCTCACTTGATGGGAAGCAGATCCCTCATTATTAACGAAAGTCTTCATTTATTCTGCTGCCATCATCCGAATCACATCCCCTTGAGTAATCATGCCCACTAACTTGGACTGGGCATTAACCACAGGAAGACGACGCACTTTTTTTTCGTGCATAATCCGTGCCGCTTCCTTGACTAGCTGGCTTTCTGTAACTGTAATCGGGCGATCGCTCATTGCTTCTGCCACAGTTTGTCCCAAAGCTTTATGTATTTCCTGATTATGTTTAGCTGGATTTTGGAGATAGATTACGCTGTCCAGGAACATTATATAGGGGGGAGTGTCCACTCCTGTAGCTTGCCAGGTAAGATCTGTTTCTGAAATTACTCCTACCAAATCTCCTTGAGCATTGATTACAGGCAAACCGCTAAGTTGGTTGTCGGCTAAAATCTTAATTGCTGACTCCAAAGATGTTTCAGGAGACACGGTAATTGGTTCCCTAGTCATAATTTCCGAGACGGTTTTACTCATATCAGCTTGTGCTCGTATAGTTCGCTACCACTTCATAATTTAATCTATCGTGAATTGCGACCCTACAAAACAAAACTGTCACTATATTTAACGCCCAATCTGGATTCATCTTGATTCATTGCGGTAAATTGCCTCGAATTATAATTAGTCAAAAGTATTATAATTAGTCTGAATTTTAATTAATTTTATAAAAAAATAAACAATAACATGACAGATATTGTCGATATTGCAGTCAACACAGATGGTTTTAGTACCTTAGTCGCTGCGGTCAAAGCTGCCAATTTAGTCGAAACTTTAAAAACCCCAGGGCCATTTACTGTTTTTGCGCCCAACGATGCTGCCTTCGCCAAACTTCCCCCAGGCACAGTGGAAACTCTCGTCCAAAATCCACCTCAACTAGCCAGAATACTGACTTATCATGTAGTTTCAGGAAAATTAACTAAAGCAGATTTAAGTCAGGTTGATTCTGTAGATTCTATCGAAGGTTCGCCCATTTCAATTAATTGTACTGATACTTTTGAAGTAAAAAATGCCACCGTAATCGCTGCCGATATTGAAGCGGACAATGGCATTATTCATGTAATTGATAACGTTATTTTAATGGGGTAAGAATTTTAATTCTTTTTAGACATCCTCTAAAACTTCATCTTCCAGCAATAAACGGGAACGACTCAGAAAACGAAATCCATCAGCACTTTCAAGAGAAAAATCATTTCCTGGGCCAGATGCGACATCAATAATGAGCTGGGTATGTTTCCAGGATTTGTATTGAGCCGCACCGATATAAAAAGGGCAGCCTCCAATTTCTCCCAGTAAGATATCTGCTGCACCAATGATCAATTCACCCTCGGGAAAACACATGGGGGTACTGCCATCACAACATCCCCCAGACTGGTGAAACATTAGTGCCCCATGTTCTGTCTTTAACTGTTCGATTAAGGCTAATGCTGCATCCGTGGCAATTACTTTTCTGACCTGTTTATTAGTACTCATAACATTTGTCTAGAAAATTAGATTCTAAAAGAAACCCATGGCTTTAGGACTGTAACTTACGAGCAAGTTTTTCGTTTGTTGATAATGCTCCAGCATCATCTTGTGATTTTCGCGACCAATGCCAGACACTTTATAGCCGCCAAAAGCAGCATGGGCAGGATATAAGTGATAACAGTTTGTCCAAACGCGACCAGCTTGGATGCCACGTCCCAAGCGATAGGCAGTATTCATGTCTCTTGTCCAGACTCCCGCACCCAGTCCATAGAGAGTATCATTAGCAATTTCCAAAGCTTCCGCTTCATCTTTAAAGGTAGTTACTGCTAAGACAGGGCCAAATATTTCTTCTTGAAAGATCCGCATTTGATTGTGACCTTTAAAGACAGTGGGTTTGTAATAGTAACCATCTTGTAAATCACCATCTAGGACATTGCGCTCTCCACCGATTAAACACTCCGCACCTTCAGAACGCCCCAGATCGACATAGGACTGAATTTTCTCCATTTGGTTAGCGGATACTTGAGCCCCCAGCATAGTTGACGATTCGAGAGGATTGCCTTGCTTAATTTGAGCTACTCTGGCTAAGGCTCTTTCCATAAAGCGATCGTAAATCGATTCTTGAATTAAGGCACGAGAAGGACAGGTGCAGACTTCCCCTTGATTGAGGGCAAACATGACAAAACCTTCAACCGCCTTATCGAAAAAGTCATCATCTTGAGCACAGACATCTTCTAAGAAGACATTGGGAGATTTTCCACCAAGTTCCAAAGTTACGGGAATAATATTCTGGGACGCATACTGCATAATTAAACGTCCTGTGGTAGTTTCTCCCGTAAAGGCTACTTTAGCCACCCGAGGGCTAGCAGCAAGAGCTTTACCGATTTGTGCTCCCGAACCATTAACAATGTTAACTACGCCATCGGGCAATAAATCGCCAATTAGTTCCATCAAAACCAAAATAGAAGCAGGAGTCGGCCCTGCTGGTTTAAGGACGACACAATTGCCAGCAGCTAAGGCTGGGGCTAATTTCCAGGTCGCCATGAGTATCGGAAAATTCCAGGGAATAATTTGACCCACGACACCTAATGGTTCATGAAAGTGATAAGCCACGGTATCATTATCAATTGTGCCGATGGAGCCTTCTTGGGCGCGGATACAACCCGCAAAGTAACGGAAATGATCGATCGCCAGAGGAATATCGGCAATAGTTGTTTCTCGAATTGGTTTCCCATTATCCCAGGTTTCTGCTGTGGCTAGCATTTCCAGGTTTTCTTCCATGCGATCGGCAATTTTATTTAAGATGCGAGAGCGATCGCTGACTGAGGTTTGACCCCACTTTTCTTTAGCTGCATGAGCGGCATCAAGGGCTAATTCAATGTCTTCGGCACTGGAGCGAGGAACTTGACAAAGAGACTTGCCTGTTACAGGGGAAAGATTGTCAGAATATTGACGATTGTGGGGGGCAACCCATTGACCACCAATAAAGTTATCGTAGCGAGATTGAAAAATGGAGCGATTATCTAATCTTTTGGTAACGGATGCAACCATGGCTTTTACCTCCTT
>CALLPS010000306.1 GCA_938015355.1 uncultured Pleurocapsa sp. | reverse complement strand
CCAGGTAACGTAACCTGAATAGTGGCATCTCCAGGTTCTAAAGCGGTTATCGTACCATCTTCATTAATTTTGACTCTTTCCGAACCTTTCGTAATTTCTAAAGACGGTTCAATGTTGCTTTCAGGATATTCCTGAAGCAGGTTATTTAAAGATTTTCCCTCAGGAGTTTGTAATTCTATTTTAGTAGTCTCACCAACTGCTAGCTTACTACCACCAGGTAACATCGCCGCAATTTTGTCATGAATGCCATCTTCAATATAAATATTCTTTGGTTTAGTGCTGAAAGGCTCTGGAGCAATACGTTCAATTTGTTCCTGAGGCAGAATTTGAACATTAATATCATAAGGAGTATTGGTAAATGGCGATCCTCTCAAAGTTGCAAATAAGGCAAACAAAATTGGCATCTGCAATACCAGGGGCAAACATCCTGCGAGAGGATTGCCAAACTCCTGCATCACTTTTGCTTGTTCTTCACGCTGCTTCTCTGGGTCATTTTTATACTGCTGTTTAATTTTTTCTTGTCGTTCTTTCATCAAGGGTTGCACAATCTTCATCTTGCGCATATTGCGAATTTGTCCCGCACTAAGAGGAACCACCGCCAAGCGAATTACGATTGTCAGCGCAATAATTGCTAAACCATAACTCGGAACCAATCCATAGAAAAAATCTAGGATGGGAAGCATGATGTTGTTTGAAAGGAAGCCGATACCAAAATCCATTTTCTAATCTGTCCAGCCTTTACGGAATAATTTTAATTGTCAATTCAGTTTAATCGATCGTCTTCAGAGAAAATCGATATCCACCGCAATTTTCATTTCTAGTTAGCTCGAATTGCTTCTAAGGGTCTACCTGTTTTTTCTGCTGCCTTTTCTGAAATATAGTCGTAAATATCTCTGAACTGAGGAACAGCGCGCATTTCCAGACGGCTTTTATCCCTTAGAGTAATGACCAAATCTCCCCATAGACCAACTCCTCGGGGAACTTTAACAATTTTGATAACTTCAGAATAAATAATATCTGTTCGTTGTGTCCCTCTCCAGCCACCAATGACACAGATCCGTCTATCTGTAATGCGGTACCGTAGCCACAAGGCTCTAACAATAGCTCCGACTGTTAAAGGAATGCAGATAACGGTAAAGGCTAAAAATATATTAAAAATTAAATCCCCAACGTGGGGGCCACCTTCGTAATAAACGTCTTCTCTTATACCCATTGATTATTTTGGATTATTTTAATAACTCTTCTAATTCTCGCAAAAAATGTTCATATTTGCATTTAATTGCTTTGGGTTTGACCACAATTACTATTTGAGCACCAGGAGCAATTAGCTGCCAATTAACCATAATCGCGCTTCTGATTTGCCTTTTAATTCGATTGCGGATAACAGCTTTTTTACTAACTTTCTTGCTAATGGATATGCCTACTTTTATTTCTGGGATATCATTCAACTCCTGATTGTGATTGCGATCAAGAGTGATCAAAGTCAGATGAGGACTGTAACGACGGATACCCTGCTCGTAAACAGCCCTGTAATCTTGGCGTTTTTTTAACCTATGGGTTTTCGGTAATCCCACTCTGAATAATCAAGTTAAACTGATAAACGATGACGACCTTTCTTCCGTCGAGATTGAATCACTCTTTTTCCGTTGCTGGTTCGCATGCGGGCACGGAAGCCAGACTTTCTTTTTTGTTTGCGGTTAGTTCCGCCCAAAGTACGCTGGGTCACTAGTTATTTCCTCGATAAACTGCAATTAATGTGCTTGACAAAAAGCCACGATCTACAATCTTACTATAAAGTTAGTAAAATTAACCCCCCTAGTATCAGCATCAGATTAGTTACACATTAATGCGGTCAAGGGATTAGATGATTTTCTTGGGTAATTTAGTCTTCAGTCTTTAGTCGTCAATTTAAACTAATAACTTGAATCACTGACTCGTTTACGGTGGTGAGCTGTCAAACAACCTAAGGATTTATACTCAGAACCCAAGAACCAACTCTTTGAGCACCAGGAGTATTAATTGCAGGAACTACCTGAGCATAGAAATAGTAGGTTCCCACTTCAGGATTTCTCACGTTAGAAAAGACTAGTTCAACTTTTCTGGGATCTTTCAAGGGTTCGGCGAGATCGATCTGGACAAATAGATTTTCCTCGTCCCAAATTACATTTTTAAGGGGTAATGATTTATCTTTATCTCCGTTTAACCTGACTTCAATTTTATCAGTGTCAAATTTGCCATCAAAGTAGTCAGGATAAGAAATTACAAACTGAGTTGCACCATTAACTAATTTCTTTTTGGGAATTCTGAGACGATAGCGATCGCGGTTATCCGCAATCCCCCCAAAGTCTAAATAATGGCTGAGGATATCGACATCTCTATTCCCGAAGATAACTAGTCCAGAACCTCCCTGGGCAACTGCCATAGTATGCATACCTCCTAAAGTACAGGTAGCAAGAGCTAGGGAAGCGAAAAGAGGTTTGAAGAATGATTTATTGGCAAACATAATTAATTCAATTTGATAATTTGATTTTAAGAATTGATTGTAGATCGTAGTTATATCTGGCTTGAGAGATTTTTGTTTAATGCTCTGATGTTAAAAATAGCCAAAAATCTATTTGAGAAAATTCATAAAGTTTAACTTTTATGTCAAGTTAACAAATTATAGGACGTAATTTAGTTTAGAAAGTGCCACTTGTCGAGTTGTCAAACATTTCTCAACTATTACTCTAATCCAATGAGCCATAAGTAGGTGGGTCGAATTAATTAGAAGATACTTTGGGTAGTGGGGTAGTGGGGTAGTGGAGAATACAAGACAGGCAAATAATCAACGTCAAAATTAAGATCCTAATTTTGGTTTTATATTTAATTACGCCTACCTACTTAGCCAGCGATGGGAGATTCTTCATCTCAATCAATGTAAAAAAATGTAGAAAACATCTGCTTTCCCCATCGCTTTTTATAAGATATGACTCCAAAATAGTGCTTAAAATCTTAAGCCCAGACCTAATTGACCATTAGGACCTCTAACAGAATGGTAACCTCCGCCAATAACCAAGAGACTACCAATATTAAGATGAGCTCCTCCTGAATAGGCGATCGTTTCGTCACCAGAATAATAGCCAACTCCTAAATAGGGAGAAATAATGGGAAAACCAATAAAAGTCAGAAAATCTGCCCCCGTCGCACCATCTTCTCCTGTCCCAACCTCAACTCCCGTACGACCCAATTTCACCCCCGCACCATAGCTGACTGAATCATCTATGGAACCCACTGTTCCCCAAATCTCTGGGGAAACTTGACTTAAAGCAGGGGAGACACAGAACATCGAAACAGAGGTAGTTAAAATGCTGAAAAAAATTGTTCGTTTGGCAACAATACGAAACAGATTAAGCATACTTTAATACTCCAGCACTAAACTTAAGTAAACAAACTGATCCAAGATAATCCATTCAAACAATGAACATTCGTATTGGCAATGGCTATGATATTCATCAATTAGTAGCAGATAGACCATTAATCTTGGGAGGAGTCACAATCCCCCATACTTTAGGTCTTCTAGGACACAGCGATGCTGATGTTCTCACCCATGCAATTATGGATGCTTTATTAGGAGCCTTGGCAATGGGGGATATTGGACACTATTTTCCGCCGAGTGATCCGAAATGGAAAGGCGCAGATAGTCTACTGTTACTCAAACAAGTTTTATCCCTAATTGAGTCTCAAGGATGGAACATCGGTAATATAGACTCAACTATAGTGGCAGAACAGCCGAAACTAAAGCCACATTTAAAGTCCATGCGCTCTACCTTGGCACAAACCATGGCAATAGAAATGGATCAAATTAGTATCAAAGCTACTACTAATGAAAAGCTGGGACCTCCAGGCAGAGAGGAGGGGATCTGTGCCTATGCAGTGGTTTTATTAGTTAATAATAAAAACTAGCAATCACTTTATTGTTAATAAATATGGTTTGATTCTTCATGCTGGTAAAAAACCAGAAATGATGTGTCATTCTCAGTAAAGTAGGTTAAGTTAAGATAGCAAAATTGGGTAAAAAGCTTTAACCAAGCTAGCTCCCAGGAGCATCGAGCCTAAAAACTATTAAGTAAAATCCTGCCTTGATGCTACAGCTATAAAATTAATTGTAATTATCTGTATTTATTAGCCTATCGTTATCAATAACTCAAAAAATATGAGTGTAGTTTTAGAAGTAGATAACCAAGTTTATACTGCGGAAGATTTAGTTCCGCTGCTGACTCAGTACCAAATATTGCCAAAACTGGCTCAAGAAATTTTAACTGATAAAGCGATCGCCGAAATAAAATGTAGCGACGAAGAAAATACGCAAATCTTCAATCAGTTTTGCCAAAAAAACCAGCTTACCTCAGAAGAACAGGTGCAGGAATGGCTAAACAAACAGGGAATGAACCGAGACCAGTTGCAGAACTTAATTACTAAAAAACTGAGAATAGACCAATATAAGCAAAAAATGTGGGCTGATCAAGTAGATGCCCATTTTATTAAGCGCAAATCTCAGCTAGACCGTGTAGTTTATTCCTTAATTAGAGTGGAAAAACCAGAGGTCGCTCAAGAACTCTTTTTCCGTATCAAAGATGACGAGAATACCTTTAGTGCCCTAGCCATGGAATATTCCCAGGGAACAGAGGCTCAAACAGGGGGGTTAATTGGACCAGTAGAGATTAATGCTCCCCATCCGAAAATTGCTCAAATACTAGCTACCTGCCAACCAGGTCAATTAGTCCCACCAACTCGGGTGGGAGAATGGATTGTAATCATCAGACTGGAAAACTATCTCTCAGCAAAGCTTGATAATTCAATGAGGCAAAGAATGCTTGATGAACTATTTAATCACTGGCTAAATGAATCAATCCAGCACAAGGTATCTTTTCTATCTAGCCCAGTCACTTCTTAAAGCGTACTTGACTTATGACTAACACTAATACCACCAAAATTGTCGAACAGTTTCTCTCTCTTGTTCCGCAATTTAATCAACTTCCTCCTGAAGTAATCGCTGATATTGCTCCTAACCTAAAACCACTGCGGTTTGGGGTGGGAAAGGTAATGATTATGCGAGAAAAAATGCAGGGGCAGGTAGCAATTATTTCTGAAGGAGAAGTAAGGCTACTGGGCTATGACCCCCGCACAAAGATGCCCAATACCCTAGATAAACTTAAGCCAGGACAGATCATTGGCTGGGTGAATCTTGCTCGTGGTTTGCCCTGTGAAACGGCAATGGCGAGTACGGAAGTAGTCTGTTTGGCTTTGGATAATGAATACTTTTTGAATCTAATTGATAAGTATCCCCAGTTAGCCGCAGAATATAAGCTCAAACCAGCAAAAGTCGAGGTTTTTGATTTATTAGGGGCGCAACTGGAACAGCAAGCCCAAGGAGATTGGGAACTGGCAGAATTAGCCAGCAAAATGGTTGAAGTTGCCGAGGTATATCATCTTCCCCCAGGAGAACATCAGTTAATCGGAGAAACAACTAAACCCTTACAAGACCCTAATTTGGTGTGGTTAGTTAGTGGTGGTGCTATTGATGAGTTTTCCGTCGGCGATCGCCTTGAATTAACCAAAGATCGTCAAACCGTTACGGTGAAAGGGAATCAGCCTGCTCGTTTACTGTCTATCCCCAAAGCATATTGGTTTGATGATCAAGTAGATGCAGATAAGGGATTGGATGTCTTTGATGAATTTCTTCAGGATGATGCCGATATTGTCCCCCGTTTAAATTTCGATGATACTGAATTTGACGAATCTGATGGCTTAGGAGAGGGCTATACTTTCCAAGCTGAAGAAGAGACCGTTGAAACAACAAAAAAAGACTATCCCTTCGTTAGAGGAAAAACTACCTTAGAAGTCGGGGTAGCCTGTTTCCAAATGTTAAGTAAGCATTTTGGCATGCCTTTCCGCAAAGAGGTAATCAAGCGGGTTTTAAAAGAACAGCTAGAGCGAACTCCTAATTTATCTTTACCCCTTTGTGGCGGAGTCTCTGAATTAATGGGGCTGAGTCCACAGTTAATTAATATTCCTGCGGAGGCGATTACCCGTCTAGAAGGGCCTTGTTTGATAACCTGGCAAGATAGTTTAGCTATTATCTACGAATTAGGCGAAAAAGAATTAGTAATTGCCGTTCCCGAATTGGGGGTAAGACGTTACAAACCAGAAGACTTTATTGAAAGCTGGGGTGATGGGGGAGAGGTCTTATTACTTAAGAAAACAAAGGACACTCCTCAGGAAAGATTTGGGCTAAATTGGTTTTATCCTGCCCTGCAAAAATATAAGCGAGTACTGATCGAAGTTTTTGTGGCTTCTTTCTTTGTACAGCTATTCCAATTGGCTAATCCCTTGATGATTCAGGTGATTATCGATAAGGTAATTAGTCAAAATAGTCCCGATACTCTCTGGTGGCTAGTTGGGTTTCTAGTTACGATCAATATTTTTGAAGCTTTATTGACTACTTTGCGTACCTATCTCTTTGTCGATACCACCAATCGGATCGATTTAAGTTTGGGTTCAGAAATTATCGATCACCTCTTAAGACTACCTCTTCGTTATTTTGAACGGCGACCTGTGGGAGAGATTTCCACCAGAGTCAACGAACTGGAAAAAATTCGTCAGTTTTTAACAGGAACTGCACTTACAGTAGTTTTAGACTGTGTGTTCTCAGTATTATATGTACTGGTAATGTTGGCATACAGTCCACTATTAACCGCAGTCTCTCTGGCAATTATTCCCGTGTTTATTGGTCTAACCTTAATCTTCTCCCCCACCATTCGGAAACAATTAAGAACCAAAGCAGAACGCAACGCGGAAACCCAGTCTTATTTAGTTGAGGTACTCACAGGAATCCAAACCGTTAAGGCTCAAAACATCGAATTGCGATCGCGTTGGAAATGGCAAGAGCGTTATGCCCGCTATATTTCCACTGGATTTAAAACGGTAATTACCTCTACTCTGGCTAAGTCTGCTAGTGACTTCCTCAATAAACTTTCTCGGGTAATTATTATCGGCATGGGGGCTTTTCTAGTTCTCCAAGGAAAACTGACTTTAGGTCAATTAATCGCCTTTAGAATTATTGCTGGTTATGTAACTTCTCCCGTAATGCGTTTGGCTACTCTCTGGCAGAATTTCCAAGAAACAGCTTTGTCTCTAG
>CALLPS010000305.1 GCA_938015355.1 uncultured Pleurocapsa sp. | reverse complement strand
TCTGAGGTAAATTCAGCATCAACAGACGGTGAATTATCTTGGTTACGATTAAAGAATCCCGAAGCAGCAGCAGCGGCTCCTCCTAAAGCGGCAGCGCCACCTGCGATCGCAGCTCCCCCTGATTCCGTAACTCGATTAACTATTCCCGTGTCTGCATCCCCAGAGAGATCGACATCTACATTTGGTAAGTCAAGTTCAGGAGTTTTGATTCCCTCTACTGCTCCTGTGACAGCACCAGAAACGCCCTCGGTGACATCAGTTGCTTTCCCCGTCAAATCTAGATTGATATCAGTATTCAGTTCAGGAGTATCAATTTCCGAAACATTCAGGTCAGTATCTTGCTCCGATACTAATGAGCTTTTAGTTTCTTCCTGTAAAACAAAATCTCCTGTGAATTCTCTATTATCTCGATCTACTAGATCAGTTGTTTGATCTGTTTGTAATTCAGAGACATTAGTATCCAATTCAATATTTGTGCTACTTTCATCTTCGACAACAAAATCTGCCGTTGTCTCTTCTGTAGAAGTTTCAGAATCACCTAAAAATCCAGAAGCTGCCGCTACGCCTCCTGCTGCTGCGGCTCCTAAACCAGTTGCACCAGCCGAGATGTCATTGGTCAATCCTGAACTAACGTCATTAAGATTATCGTTAACATCAGTTTGCAATTTTGTTTTTTGGTCAGTAAATTCAGTTACAGAATTTGAGGGAATTTCAGTAACGGTGCCAGGGTCATCTAGCTCAAGGTCAATATCAGTGTTATTTTCTACACTTTTTTTACCTCCCACCAGATTAGCGGCGGCAGCTCCTCCTGCTAATGCAGCTCCTCCTGTTGCGATCGCAGCATTTCCTAATTTAGAGGTAGTACCTACGGTATTTCCCGCAACATTGCCCAAATTACCTGATACATTTGCTCCCATTGCAGATACGTCTCCACCGTCAGTTCCCCCTACTAAACCACTGCCTCCCTTTGGGTTATCAGGATTGGGAATATTAATGTTGCTAATGGCAGGTTCTTGATCGCTCTTCTTCCGTCCTCCCAAGGCAAATATCGCCCCTAATATTAATAATGGGATACCCAATATCAGAGGAAGCCACCACCACCATTTGCCCTTTTTTGCAACGGTCTGTTCCTCCGAAGTTTCTCCTTCTACTGTATTGGGAGGAGTTACTTCTCCATCAGCGATCGCAACATCTGGATCAGTTTCACCATCTATTTCTAGATTTTCGGAAGAAAGAGGTTCCCCACTACCATCTATTTCAGGGTTAATCTCTCCGCTACCTTCAATATTTGGATTCAGAGAACCACTGTCTTGTAGGTCAGTATTGAGTTCGCCACTATCACCTATTTCAGGAGAGACCTCGATTTCGCCACTACCATCTATTTCAGGGTTAATCTCACCACTACCATCTACTTCAGGATTAATCTCACCACTACCATCTACTTCGGCATCTGCTATAACATCTGGGTCAGTCCCGTCAACATCAATATCCCCATCGGCATCGGCGATCGCTTCTGGGTCGGTCACGTCAACATCCCCATCCGTATCGGCGATCGCTTCTGGGTCGGTCTCGTCAACATCCGTATCCCCATCGGCATCTGCTGCAATATCTGGGTCGGTCTCGTCAACATCCGTATCCCCATCTGCTGCAATATCTGGGTCAGTCCCGTCAACATCCCCATCCGTATCGGCGATCGCTTCTGGGTCAGTCCCGTCAACATCCCCATCCGTATCGGCGATCGCTTCTGGGTCGGTCACGTCAACATCAACATCCGTATCCCCATCGGCATCGGCGATCGCTTCTGGGTCGGTCTCGTCAACATCAATATCCGCATCGGCATCGGCGATCGCTTCTGGGTCGGTCACGTCAACATCCGTATCCCCATCGGCTGCAACATCTGGGTCAGTCCCGTCAACATCAACATCGGCATCGGCATCGGCTGCAATATCTGGGTCGGTCACGTCAACATCGGCATCGGCATCAGCTGCAATATCTGGGTCGGT
Organism: uncultured Pleurocapsa sp.; assembly: GCA_938015355.1. Taxonomy (GTDB): domain Bacteria; phylum Cyanobacteriota; class Cyanobacteriia; order Cyanobacteriales; family Xenococcaceae; genus Waterburya. The sequence continues at coordinate 5,802 of CALLPS010000305.1, read as the reverse complement.
CACGTCAACATCCGTATCCCCATCGGCTGCAACATCTGGGTCAGTCCCGTCAACATCAACATCGGCATCGGCATCGGCTGCAATATCTGGGTCTGCATCAGTCTGAGGTACATCGGTTGTATCAGAGTTATTAACATTGGGGCGGGTCGCTAAACCAGAAGCGATCGCCGCAGCGGTAGAAAGAGAACCTACTCGACTAGCAATAACTTCTTCCCCTCCATCGGCAGTAGCAAAACCTAAATATGCCTTCGCAGCTTCACTAGGAGTTCCCTGATATACCAAACTAAAAGGCTGCGAAAAAGGATATCTTTGGTCATCAGGCTTAGTCTGATGCATGGTTACAATCTGGACATCATCTCTGTTAATTACATCGTTAGCGACTGCATAGCCAATACCATTGGCTCCCAATTGAGCAATCATGGCATCAGTACTATCTTTTTCTAACTTGATAGCATTTGAACCTGCACTAAATTCTGCTGATTGAAATACGGGATAGTTAGGAAAAGCTTGTCTAGTATCATTACTATCGGGCAAATCTACGAGCTTTATCTCACCTGGTGTTCCACCTATCTCTGCCCAGTCAGTAATCTCTCCTCTAAAGATTTGAGCAAACTGATCAATAGTCAAGTTACCATCATATGAATTATTTTTGGAAATCACGATGGCAATCTTTTCTCTGCTGATCGGAACTTCGATAAACCCCTGATTTTTTTCTTCTGGAGTCAAGGTACGACCGATTGAAACTAGGTCTGCTGTTCCTTCTGACAAGCTTTTTAAGGCGCTATTGGAATCTTGTGTTTCAATATTAACTTGCGCTTTGGGGTACTTGGCACTGAAGCTTTCCGTTAAACTTTCGTTAATACTGCTGGTGCTATTTGAAGCAGCTATCTGTACTTCCGCATCTTGAGGTAGTTTGTCTGGTAAAGCAAAGGTTGTGGGAACATTCTCTGACTGCGCTAACAGAAAAGCTTTCGCTGGTTTTGATACTCCAACTAAGGCTAATAATAAGAAAAGTGTAACTACAGAATTATGTCTTTTATGTAACATTTTAAGTCTAAATTTTAGCTGATTATTTGGCGATTAATTATAGAGGCAGACAGTGGATATACCCCGAAGAGTTATGTTAATTTAAGCATTACTGTTAAGTAAAAATACTTACTATATTTTGCCATCATATATTACCAAGAACGTAAATTTATTTCCACACAAACAAATCTTAAATATGAGTCTTTAAGATAATTTCTTGCCGAGGATAATTAATCTTCTCAAATTGTCTTAATGAACCAATTTGAGAAAAATGATTGTAGAAATTTACGAATATAATCAATCTGGCTAAAACTCAATGTTTCATTACAAAGTTTAGAGATTGCTGGAAATTGTCGAAGTCTCGGCTAAGGTAGAAACCATTGCCGCAGCTAATTGCTCTGGAGATACGGTAAATGGTAGTCGGTGGATATCTGATTTGGGTTGAGTGGCGATCGCCGTAACCCGTCGTAGTTGAGCGAGACTAATATCTGCTAATCCCAGATCCTCCAAGCTTTTGGGCAAACCAACTTCACTGTAAAACTGTAATAATTGCTTCCTCGAAGATGCAGCAAGCTGATTTCTCTGGATCATTTCCTCTAAGCGTAATTGTACGAGGATGCCATAGGCTACTTTTTCCCCATGAAGTACATCATGAGCTTCTAAGAGGTGGGTCAATCCATTATGAACTGCATGAGCGGCGACAGTACGACAATCTGCCCCTCCCACACCGCCAATTACTCCTGCCAGCAATACCGTGGCATCAACCACATCACGCCATTCGTCACTATCAGGTCGTTTAAGAGCGATCGCCGATTTCTGAAACAGAATATCTCGTAGGATTCGAGCCTGTTGTACGGCGGAGATTAAGAGGGTAGCTGAGGAATTTCCACTACTAACGGAAGCTTCATACCACTTTGCGATCGCATCGCCAATTCCAGCAATTAGAGTCCGTTGAGGAGCAGTACGGATTAAACCATAGTCAAGAATCAATAGATCAGGACAACGACTCAAGGTTACGTCATATTGAAACGCTCCTGCTTCGGAATAAACATTGGATAGAGCTGTCCAGGCGGCACAGGTTGCACCAGAGGTAGGAAGGGTAACTATGGGTAAATTACACTGCTCAGCTAATAATTTTGCCATATCTAGAGCTTTTCCTCCCCCCACGCCAATTACCACATCAGCTTGATGCTGTTTGACAGCCTCTTTTAATCGAGCTAAGGAAGATTCAGCGCAGTCAGGGCTATAGTTGGTCATCTGACAAGCTAGCTTTTCTGCTTTCGCCACTGGAGACAAAAAAGGTTCAATGGTTTTTAAAGTCTGATTTCCCCCCACTACTAAAGGACGAACACCTAATTGTGCAATTTCCTTACCTGAATTTGCCAGGCAATTTTCCCCCCGTAAGATCCTGACAGGAGCAATCATCAAGGGAGGGTAACTACTTAACTTTTTTTTAGTGGTGGTGGATTTTTGGCTCATGTCTTAGGAATTTGAATTACGAATTACTCTTATTTTAGGAAAAAGCTTAAGGTAGCTTGGCTAAATTTCGCTCAAACACTTCAACTTCAATGTCTTCAGCATTACGGTTAATTAGCGATCGCTTAGCGACCCCCAAAAATAGAGGTTGAGATACCCCCTCTTGAGGGTGTAATACAGTTCTTAACTTAACAGTAAATTGACTATTGCCACCTGAGCCTGACCTACCATAAGAGTATAAATCGCTTGCTGCCTGAATCAAGGTTGGTTCTATGGCGGATTTCTCTATATTAGGTGCTACGGCAACCACTGCCTGATTTGCCCCGTTATCATAGATCAGGGAATAGCGAGTTGCGCCTGGTACTTCTGTATGGGGAAATAAACCTAAACCCAGGGCAAAAATTCCTAGGGTAAGTACCCCCATAAAACTAGTTACCCCAACTAGGCGGAAGCGAAAGCCCCAGCCGATTATAAAAGAAACGATAGCTATAACTAGGCAGATAATGGTGGCAATTCCCGACCATTTAGCATAGGTAAAAAGATCTGTGGGGAAGTTCATATTAAATCAGTCTCATTGTAGGGAGTAAGATAATTTATGTAATCTAAGCATAAAAAAATAGGCATCGGTACTGTGTATATATCCGATACCTATGAAGAATAATATCAGTTGCACCGACTAATTATTCGCCCAATTATTAAAAAGTGAGCTAGAAATCATTGAGCAACTTTAAAAATTATCAAAAAGCTATAAGCCTAGAACTTAGAGCTTAGAGCTTAAGGCTTATAGTTAGGGCGAAGCCCTTTTATTCGCTTTCGTCTCCTGCACCGTTAATAGCCTCATCAACGTTCTCAGCACTTTCTTCAACCTGCTCTTTGGCTGTACCCGCACCTTGTTCCAGACTTTTAGCACCGTCTTGAACCGCACCAGTAGCATCTTCTGCACCTTTTTTGAGGGTGTCGAAACCACCTTTAACTGCGTCTCCAGCTTTCTCAGCACCTTGTTCAACACCTTCAATCCCTTCTTGAACGGCACCATCTACAGCATCAGGAGCTTCAATAGTTTGATTTCCAGCACAAGCAGTGAATACTAGTGATAAAGCTACAAACGCTGGCACAGCAAAGGTTTTGATTTTGATATTCATCATTTAAAGATTCAAAAAATTTAGTTAGACTTCTATGTGATACTCGATAATTTTTCTAGAGTCAAAGGAACTCAAATGTTATAGAACTAGTTTGAAATTAACCACGTCCTACTTCTGCAAAAATCTTAGAAAGTATATCACCTGCTCCCTGCTCTTTTAATTTGGCGGCTAAATCTTTGCCTAACTGCTCTGATTCTGTTCTATTGCCCCTTACGGTGTCTTTCAGCATTTGCTTGCCGTCGAGACTGGCAACCATACCCACAAGAGTAAGCTGATCATCTTCGATACTAGTATTAACTCCGATGGGTACTTGGCAACCACCTTCTAGCTCTCTGAGAAATGATCTTTCTGCCAAAGCGCGATCGCAACTGTCGGAGTCTTCTAATACTTTAAGTACCTTAAGAATTTCTTCATCTCCTTCCCGACATTCAATTCCTAATGCACCTTGTCCCACAGCATGGAGGGAAATCTCAGCAGGAATATTCTGGTGAATGCGATCGCTCATATCTAATCTCTCTAATCCTGCTACTGCCAAGATAATTGCGTCATAATCTCCTGAGTCTAGCTTAGCTAAACGAGTATTAACATTACCCCGAATATCTTTAAATTCTAGATGGGGATAATGATGGCGCAACTGTGCCAAGCGTCTGAGGGATGAAGTTCCGATTACTGCACCAGCAGGTAAAGTTTCTAACTGTTTATCCTGATGCTTTTCATGAACTACCAAAGCATCCGCAGGGTTAACTCTTTTGGTAATGCAACCTAACATTAAGCCTTCAGGCAGGTTTGTCGGTAAGTCTTTGAGGGAATGTACGGCAAAATCAGTTGTTTTATTGAGCATCCCCACTTCTAACTCTTTGGTAAATAAGCCTTTATCACCAATTTTTGCCAGAGGAACATCTAAAATTTTGTCTCCCTGGGTACTCATTTCTTCGACTTCAAACTCAATATTGGGAAAATGCTTTTCTAACTCAGCTTTCACCCAATAAGTCTGGACTAGTGCGAGTTGACTTTTACGAGTACCGATGCGAACCGTACGTTTATCAGTTTCAATGGTGGATGTCATAGGAAGTATCTTAAAAAAGTCTAAATAATCACTCGATCTAGGGTATCGTAGTTCCTGATTTGTGTTGATTAACTTTTGTTTGCTTTTGCATCTTTAGTTGTCTAAAAATGTTTTAAGAATGAGCTACTAAATTCTGCTTATTTTTCACTCTGGTTACAAAATTAGCCAAAATTTTCAATCCATTGTCTGAAGACTTTTCGGGGTGAAACTGTACTGCCACCAAATTATCACGAGCGATCGCAGCAGTTACAGTTTGTGAGCCGTGAGTTACCATTGCCGAATTGATTTTTGGCTCTTTGGGTTCGACATAAAAGGAGTGAACAAAATAGACATAGGGATTTGGGGGTAAATCTTGCCACAATTCATCTTGTGGCTGAATAAATTCTAATTGATTCCAACCCATCTGCGGAATAGCGATATTCGGTTCGCTTCTAAAACGGCGGACAGTCCCTGGGATGATTCCTAGTCCCCTTTCTGTGCCCTCTTCTGAACTATCAAACAAAATTTGTAAGCCGAGACATATACCCAGAAATGGTTTCTCCCTCGCTGCACGTTTGATGGTTTCTTCTAATTTGCGCTCTCTTATGTGTCTCATGGCGGGGTCAAATGCCCCTACTCCAGGCAAGACAACAGCATCGGCAGCCAAAATATCTTGAGGAGAATTGGTTATTTTAGGTATTGCCCCTGCTTTTTCTAAACCCTTACAGGCAGAATGAAGATTCCCCATATCGTAGTCAATCACGGCGACGTTGACCATATTGCTTCCCCAATTTTAATACTCCTGATCAATATTTTAAACAACTTCGTCTTATTCCGTTATTGAATACTGATTTATTCAAGAGTTTTAAGTTAAGTCTCACTTGCGTAACTAAATAATTTATTTTTCTTTGATCCGTAGTAGCGTAGACTTTAGAGCTAAAAATAAATAAATTCGATTATATTAATTTCGATGGATTATCTCTTGAATCGAGTACCAGTAATCGATCACAATGGAACACCACTAATGCCTACTAAAGCTAGCCGTGCTAGACGTATGGTGCGAGATGGCAAAGCAGTAGGGAAACGGAATAAGCTAGGTATCTACTACATTCA
>CALLPS010000304.1 GCA_938015355.1 uncultured Pleurocapsa sp. | reverse complement strand
AAGATGCTGGCGATACATTTTCAGAATGACATCTTTGCCTACAGAGTTAGGTCTTTTTAGGTCTCTTTGAATACATTCTTCGACGGAGACTTTCAGAAAACGACGATCAACTTCGACTATTGCCTTTCCTTTGACTAATTCTTTAATGCGATCGATATTTTTGCCAAAATTAGTATCATCAATAATGACATGTTTTCCTGCTGCTAAAGCTTCGACAATAACATGATCGCGAATTCTTAAAATGAATTTTTCATTGTTTTTTGTCCAGTAAGAAGCGTGACACATTTCTCTTAACAAGTCTTTGTTCGTTCTAACCCATTTTCCTGGTTCTTTAAGGATTATTTCTTTAGCAAAGGATGATTTTCCAGATGCTGGCAATCCTTGCAGGATAAGTACTTTTTTCATGCTAAATAATTACGTCTAATACATCGATTTTGAGTAATGATTCTATCTTTTGAATAGAAGTATTTTTTAAGGACTCTCGTGCGCTACTGGCTTTACCCCCACGAATCGCAAATAGAGTTCCAGAATAGGGAAAATGCTTAACAGCTAGAGCAAATTCTTTTTGAGTTTCTATGCCTTCGTATTGCTTATAAGTAGTAATAATCTCAGTAACTAACGAATCGTAGCGAGATTCTAATTCTTGGTACAAAGGTAAGTACTCAGGAAAATAAGAGAGAAACTCCGAACCTTCATTTTTTATGATCACCTCTAATATTTTACGAGTTGTAATTGCTGACCTCAGATGAGACAATCTGACGTATTCTGATGACTTAATCTTGATTCGCTTAAAATCGAGATCGCAAACAATAAAACCTTCTCCTTGTAACGGGTCTAACTTTTCCGTTGTGTTGATAATTGCTGATAAATTATTAAACGGATAAGTCTGAACAATTTGCCAATTATACTTATGTTGCCAATCAAAAGGGTTCTCTTCTTGTAAAGTTGGGATATTTCTTACACCATGCAGGACTAATTTACTCTCTGTTTGACGCACCACAATTCGATTATAAGGAGTCATTAATTCAAACATGAAGCAATATTCAGTTTCTTGGGGCAACTCATAACCAAGATGGTGCCAAACTTGCCAAAAAAGCTGTTGGAAACTGTATTTTGCCGTATTCACTTGACCGCTAGCATCAGCCGTTCCACTAGATTGAACGCGCCATGAACCCTGATAGAAATAAAGAGTCATCAAGCTACCATCTAGTTTTTCGTAGACTACTGATTCTTGCCAATTGATATTAGCTGCACAACTTTCTCCGTAATTAAAAAATTTATCGTAAGGGTAAGAAACTACTGCCCAATCATTCGCTTCATCTAAAATAATTCCGCGACATTGTTGAACAATTAATTTTTCTAGAGGTGATTCTAATTGTGAATATTTCAGGCAAACTAAGTTATTGAATTCTTGATGGCGATTCTCCTTAATATTGAACTCTGTTTTTAAACTATCTAATCCTTTCTCTCTTAAATATTTCTGTAATTCCATTTTGTATATTGTTCCTGTTAAATATCGTGATGTATAAATGTGAGGGGATTATGATTTGAACTGTGTAATCCAGTCATTCGCAAGTACCTGAATGCACTCAGATGAACGGATGACCTATATACAACACCTTTGGAAATTGCGATGTTACCGTTACACTATTCCCTTTGATGACAGCGACGGGAATTGAACCCACATCTGCCAGCTTATGAGGCTGGTGCATTAACCGTTATGCTACGCTGTCGAGGATAGGGGTGAGACTTGTTTGATTTAGGATTGCTACAGCAGTTTGCACATCAATTTGAGACAGTAAAATTTGTCCGCAGATAAACACAGATGAACCCAGATAGATTTATTGGCTTCGCTTAGATTCAAATAGATGATGTACTAGATGCTTATGCAAAGTGCTGCATATCTAAATATTTGATTTTCAAAGTTTACTTTATGGCTATCTCTATCAAAAATAAAGCTAATTAGTTTGGTAGTTTATTAGTAGTAACAAATGGCTTTTTATATAGCAAAAATTAACTGTAATATATGTAACATTACGAATTTTATAATTGCTTATATTTTGTATGTATTTTGTTGTACTACTAATTTGTCTATGAGGTTGGGTAATAATCTTCTCAGTAAAACTTATTCCTTTTCTATGAAATATAAAATTTTTCATATAAAACCCTAGAAATTATTTAGGATAAAATAGGTTACCTGTAATTTATAGTCTTTAGCACGACTATTTAGTACATCATAAGATTCCATTTATGGAAAATCAGATTAACTCTTATCTGCGTTCATCTGTGTTTATCTATGGACGTTATAGAGATTAAGTTGCGCCAATTTTGGTCAACGACTTACTTTCCTGATTTCACCCACTCGGCTATACATAAAAACCCTATAGCAATATAGCTTCTTGAGTAAAACTAGACAATATATAGCTTGACTTATAATTTATGGACAGAAAATTGACTAAACAAATAATTATCTAGCCTGAAACATTAACCATAAACAAATTACAGTAGATACACTACTTAACGAAAGTAGTTTGATCTTAAATGACTCCTAAAGGACTTGTCCTTAGATAGCTATAGGTATACTGCTTGGCATTTTTCGCATCGTATCTATAAGTTTTTAGCCGAATTTGGGAAACTTAAATTGACTGTAAATTCTGTATTCGTTGATGCTGTAGATAACAACTGAAACTATGTATTTGATGTAAAGTTTCCGATATAAAGAGTTGCCAAGAACATATGTTTGCTTCGCTAGTGGGGAAGATAAATTTTGAAGTAGCTGTATTCATTGGTTTTTGAACTCCTTTATTCGAGCTTTTTGTAGTATATCACTTTTTTTTATTTTTGATACACAATTTTAGAAAAAATATTTTTGTGACTAAAATTTGTATTTGGGTCACGTATTTGGAAAACTCCTAATTTTATAATTTCTGAACTTTAAGTAATCATTTATTTTGACTAGATTATGATTGAATTGAAAGAAAATTTTAGGATAGCGATCGCCTTAATTCAATTCCAGTTAATCAGTTAAGAATCAAGTAGCTGTAATAAATCAGCTTCTTCTAATTGAGCAATACCCAACTTTTCGGCTTTAGCTAGTTTAGAACCAGCATTTTCTCCTAGTAATAAATAGTCAGTTTTTTTACTAATAGAGCCTGTTACTTTGCCCCCTGCTTGTTCAATTAGTTTTTTAGCTTCATCTCGTTTTAAGCTGGGTAAAGTACCTGTGATCACAAAAGTTTTGCCGACAAAAATCTGATTAGATTGCTCAAGATTGCCATTAGAAGTTGTGCTGGGAGCAGAAAAATTTAATCCTGTGGCTTGTAACTGCTGAATTAACAATTGATTGGCAGGTATTCTGACCCATTCAAAGACAGATTGGGCAATTTCTTCACCGATGCCATAAACTGCTTCAATCGATTCAAAAGATGCTTGGGACAATTCTTCGATCGTGGGAAAATTATCAGCGAGGATTTTGGCGTTAACACTACCAACATAACGAATACCCAAACCATATAAAAGCCTGTCATAAGTTTGGTTTCGAGATTGAGCGATCGCCTGAACTAAATTTTCCGCTGATTTGGTACCCATTCTTTCCAACTCGGCAATTTGTTCTACGGTTAGAGAATATAAATCGGCAACTGAAGTGACTAAATTCTGACTAGTTAATAATAGGGCAATGCGTTCCCCTAAACCCCTAATATCCAATGCATTACGGGAAGCCCAGTGAATAATACTACCCCGTAAAATCGCGGGACAAGAACTATTAACACAACGGGTAACGGCTTCGTCTTCAGGGCGTACTAAGATGGAATTGCATTCGGGGCAATTAGTAGGCATTTGGTAGGGAATAGTATTACCAGGACGTAAATCGGTTAAAACACGCACCACTTCTGGGATAATTTCTCCCGCCTTGCGAATAATTACCGTATCTCCAACACGAATATCCAATTCCGCCACGCGATCGCGATTGTGTAGAGTTGCCCGTTGTACCGTAGTTCCTGCAAGCTGTACAGGCTCCATGACAGCCATGGGAGTTACAGCACCAGTACGCCCCACATTAACGATAATCTTCTTAACTATGGTGGGGGTTTCCTCCGCAGGATATTTAAGAGCGATCGCCCAGCGGGGAAATTTTTGGGTAAATCCCAGTTGTTGTTGTAATTGATAGTCATTCAGTTTCACAACTACACCATCAGTCATATAAGGTAAAGTTTTTCTCCCTTGATCCCATTCCTGAAAATAGGCTTCAACCTCAGCTAATGATTGACATACCTGGCGATTAGGATTAACTAAAAATCCCATACGTTGCAGTAATTCTAAAGATGACCACTGAGAATCAATCTTTGAATCAATATTTGCATCAATACTTTCCGTTGCATCCTCAATATGTAGAGTATAGGCAAAGAAATTAAGTTTGCGATCGGCAACAATTTTCGGATCAAGTTGTCTCAGGCTTCCCGCCGCCGCATTACGGGGATTGGCAAATAACGCTTCTCCTGATTTTGCTCGTGATTGATTGATGGCATCAAAGACATTGAGGGGTAAAAATGCCTCTCCTCTAACTTCTACTCTAGGAGGAGGATTATCTAGATTTAACTTGAGGGGAATAGTGCGAATAGTTTTAATATTTTGGGTAATTTCTTCCCCTGTAACGCCGTCGCCACGGGTAACACCCCGCACCAAAATACCGTTTTCATAAGTTAGAGCGATCGCACTTCCGTCTATTTTTAATTCGCAGACATAAGTAAACTCCGAAATCTCCTCTAGTTGTCTTTGCCAACGAGTTTCCCATTTAACTAACTCTTCCGAATTAAAAGCATTTTCCAGACTGTATAGGGGAATATTATGCTTGACTGAGGTGAAATTAGCTGCGGGTTTCTCCCCCACTCGTTGCGTTGGACTATCCGCCGTCACTAACTCAGGATACTCAGTTTCTAGATCCTGTAACTGTCGGTATAGCCGATCATAGACACTATCTTCCATGATGGGATTATCCAGAACATAATAAGCATAACCCGCTTTTTGTAACTGTTCTCTTAGTTGCGCAACTTTCTGTTTAATGTTGGGAGTTACGGTCATTTTTTTCTGAGTGATGGAGAAGATTTCCAGTATAGTCAATAAAGGTATTTGTTTATGGGGTTGCCATAAATAGATTAAAGTTAAAAGTCCAGGTCTTATTATCCCAAAGGAATTGAAAGGCGATCGCCATGTCTGCTGTAACTACTGCTCCCAAAAATTTAAACTTTCCCCTAACTGCCATTGTCGGACAAGAGACAATTAAGTTAGCTTTGCTCCTATCTGCCATTGATCCAGAATTGGGAGGAGTTGCGATCGCAGGTCGGCGAGGAACGGCGAAATCAGTTATGGCGCGGGCGATTTATAATCTTTTACCCCCCATAGAAATCATTAAGGGTTCTCTCTACAATTGTGACCCCAGTAAGCCCCAAAATTGGGATGATGATACTGTTGTGCGCTATGGCGAGACGGCACTTGAAGATATTCCCACCCAAATTATTCCTGCTCCTTTTGTCCAAATACCTTTAGGGGTAACAGAGGATCGACTTTTAGGTTCGGTAGACGTGGAAGAGTCGGTTAAGCGAGGGGAGCCGATATTTCAGCCAGGATTACTTGCTCAAGCACATCGGGGAGTTTTATATATTGATGAGATTAATCTCTTAGATGACCAGATTGCCAACCAGTTATTAACCGTTTTAACCGATGGTAGAAATGTAATTGAACGGGAAGGTATTAGTTTCCAGCACCCTTGTAAGCCCTTGTTAATTGCCACTTATAACCCTGAAGAGGGAGTTTTGCGGGAACATCTTTTAGATCGGATTGCGATCGCACTTTCGGCGGATGGTGTCTTGTCTTTGGAACAACGGGTGGAAGCGGTAAATCAGGTAATTGACTTTAGTAACTCTCCCCAGGAATTTATCACTACCTATGAGGGAGATATTGATAGTCTCAGGACGGATATTATTTTGGCGAGGGAATGGCTTAAGGAAGTTAAAATCAGCCACGATCAGATCTTGTATTTGGTACAGGAAGCCGTCAGGGGAACTGTGGAAGGACATCGCGCCGAACTATTTGCGGTACGAGTAGCCAAAGCCTGTGCCGCTTTAGATGGTAGAGATAATGTAATCGCCGATGACCTCCGCAAAGCAGTGGAATTAGTCATTATTCCCCGTGCGACCACTATTGAAGCCCCAGACGAAGACGCACCCCAACCTCCCCCACCACCACCGCAGCAACAGCAGCCTGAGGATGACTCCAATCAAGATCAGGACGAAGATGAGCCAGAGGAAGAAGAACAAGAGGAAGATCAAGAGCAAGAACAAGAACCCCCTGCTATTCCTGATGAGTTTATTTTTGATATTGAAGGAGTAGTGTTAGATCCTGAAGTATTAACTTTTGCTCAAACAATGCAACGTCAAGGTAAATCAGGGGCGCGGAGTTTAATTTTCTCCGATGATCGGGGGCGTTATATTAAACCAATGATTCCCAAAGGGAAAGTCAAAAGAATTGCAGTGGATGCTACTCTCCGTCATGCTGCCCCCTATCAAAAAGCCAGACGAGAGCGTAACCCTGAACGAAAGGTTATTGTTGAACAAAGTGATTTACGTTCCAAACGCATGGCGCGCAAAGCTGGTTCGTTAATCGTATTTGTGGTGGATGCTTCGGGTTCAATGGCGTTAAATAGAATGCAATCCGCCAAAGGTGCAGTAATGCGCTTGTTAACAGAAGCCTATGAAAACCGCGATCAGATCTCCCTGATTCCTTTCCGTGGTGAGCGGGCTGATGTTTTATTACCTCCTACTCGTTCTATTACCATGGCAAAAGGCAGGTTAGAATCTTTACCCTGTGGTGGGGGTTCCCCCTTGTCTCACGGCTTAACACAGGCGGTTAACGTTGGGATTAATGCCCAGATGTCAGGAGATGTAGGACAGGTAGTGATTGTGGCGATTACTGATGGTCGGGGAAACATTCCTTTATCCCGTTCTCTGGGAGAAGTTCCAGAAGAAGGAGCAGAAAAACCGAATATAAAAGAGGAATTACTAGATATTGCAGGAAAAGTGCGAGCTACAGGCATGAAACTGCTGATGATTGATACAGAAAGCCGTTTTGTCTCCACGGGGTTTGCCAAAGAACTCGCAAAACAAGCTGGGGGGACTTACTATCATTTACCCAAAGCTAATGATAAAGCGATCGCTGATATGGCTAGAGGTGCAATTTCTAATCTTTAATCAGGAAATTTATCGGTAGCTGCATATTTGAATTAAACGTTTCGTAGATCAAGACAACACCAAGTGAACAAATTAGTTCACACTCAATTCTTAGGAGCAAGAATCATGTCTCGATTTGCACATACCGTTAATTACGATCTCGGTTCTTTAAATAACCAACCTCAACAACGTTCTACTTTCTTACGTGACAATCTATTTGAAAACGATATCTATGAGTTTGACACCATTGGCACTAGAAACATCAACCTTTCTTTAAATGACTTGGAATTAGGAGATGATGCCGATCTTCGTCTCTATGAAGACACCAACCACAACGGTATTTTAGACAGCCACGATTTGCAAGTAGCATCCTCGGTACGCATAGATAATAACGATGATGGGATTAACTACCGTGCTGAAGCAGGAACCTACTTTGCCAGAGTAAACTACTATACTAGTCATGAAGATACTCGCATCGATTATGAGCTAGACTTATCTGCCGACATTACAGGAACTGGTAGCAGTACGATCGCAGTTCGCGAAGACTACGGTTTTAGTCTATACGGTCATGCAGCAGAGGTGACTACTGGTTCGATTAGCAACCATAATACTAGCGATACTTATGCTGTGTCGGTAGTTCATGGCGAGAGTTATGATATCACTCTAAGTGGATTAACTAGCGATGCTGATATACGAGTTATCAGAGATTACGATAATGACAGAATAGTTGACCCAGGAGAGATTTATGCTAGCTCGACTTATGCTGGAACTCATTCTGATACTGTAACCATCGACGATCAAGGAGACTACTTCGTTGAAGTCTATCAGTTCTCAGGTAGCACTGACTATACTTTGCAGTTCGATCAGGAGTTTGTTTAAACAATCATTTTGAAGTTAAATAATGCCTGGTTATTTTCTTTCTCTAAAGTCAATCAAACCCAACAATGGTCAGAATTACTACTAAAAACTATATTACTGCTATCTAATTGTTATCTAACTCTTATCTGACTAAATAATATTATTCTACTTTTGCTGACTCATACATTTACTAATCGAAAATGTATGAGTTTTTTTATGTCGTGTACGCTACATCTCCATGAACTGGCAAGTTGAAACTTTTAAAATGCGATCGCTCTCTGAATTTATATTTAAGGATTTTTTATTTTCACTCTTATCATTTTAAAAAAAATAAGTTAGAATTCGCCCAACGACTTCTTAATAGATTACGGAGATTACCAAATGTCTGCTCTTCGCCAGCCTAATTTTTCTACGGAATATTATTCTCCTCAACCACAGCCAAAAGAGATTAATAATCAGCGTCAAGTAGTTAGACAGCCAAAAGTTGGCTCTCCAAAAATAGTCAAGTCCAAAGCTTTTTCGTTATCAAATACTCTACCTAGTAATCTTCAAGCTTTATCCTTGTTGCAAAAAGGTTCTTTTGGTTTAGCGATCGCCTCAATGACTGCTAGTATTGGTCTATATATATCTACCGTAAATATTCCGAAGCTTTGGAGTCAGGAATATCAGCACTTAGAAAATTTACAACGTCAAGAACGTCAATTAGTAGCAATTAATGAGACAATAAAGTATCAAATTGCCCAAGAAGCGGGTCAAGATAGTCATTTGTCTATCTCAAAACCTGAGTCGGCATTGTTTATTAATCCTGCAAAAATTAAGGTTAAAAATCAGTCACAGATAATTAGCAATCAACAACGGACAGTTAATTTAAAGTCTAATAGTTTGGGCTACTAAGTCACAATAGTTTTGAAATATAAGCTAATATCAATCAGAATTGTTTTTTATATTTTTCTGACAACAAGAAGAAAGTTATCTAGTCAAAGATGACATTATTGCATAATACTTGTACCTACCAGAAAATACTTAATACAATTGTTTAATAACTTTAGCTCATAAGATATCAGCTAGATTAATTTCTATGTCAAAAATTGATCACAGCTAATCTTAAATACCAGATAGCTTAGAAGTTCAACTATGCCAAAATCTAAGTTTTCCCCTGCTCCGAAATCGCCAAGACGTAATTTAATTAAGTTTAGTTCAGGAAAATCAAACCGTAATCAACCTTCTGCTCAACGTTCTCGTAAAAAATACCCAAAAAATAAGGGTAATCAAAAATTTATTCTCAGATTATTTTTAGTATGGGGAATATTAGTTGTTGCGGCATTAGGTTTAAGTTCTAGACTATATTACTTACAGATCATAAATCCTGTTGTCCAATACGAGCAGGCTCCTCAAGGAAAAAAATTAACTCAAATAGCAAAAGATCAGCAGACAACCAAGCTGAATTTTTATATTCCCCGTCGCCCAATTGTCGATCGCCAACAGAATGTTTTAGCCACAGATAGGATTACCTATACCCTCTATGTTCATCCCCATTTATTTAAAAGAAATTCCCAGTCAGTACCCGCAGTAGAAATTGCGGAAAAACTGGCGGAGATATTAGGAAATAAAACTACTGAAGAGTTGTTAGCGATTTTTGCCAAACAAGAATGGGGTATTCGTTTAGCAGGAGATCTACCTGAATCTGCTCAAGAAAAAATTGCGGCGATGCAAATTGATGGTCTGGATTTGAAGAAAAACTATACTCGTTTTTATCCGCACCGAGAAATGGCAGCGGAGGTTACGGGGTATGTTAATCGAGACAGTAATCGTAATCCCCAGGCTGGAGTAGAATACACTCAAAACAAACTCTTAGAAAGAGAGCCAATTAGCTGGAAAATGAAGCGCAGTTTCAATAAGGAAAAATCTGTATTTCATCCAGGGGATTTAGATCGATCGCAACAGTTGTTTAACTTTGACGATCTCAGGTTGCAGTTAACTATCGATCTGCGTTTGCAACAAATTGCCCGCAATGCTCTCAAGCAACAGATGGAAAAGTACAAAGCGAAACGCGGTACTGTAATTGTCATGGACGTTCGGGATGGTGCGATCGCTGCTTTGGTATCTGAACCTACTTATGATCCCAATATTTATTATAAATACGATATTAGCTTATTCAAGAATTGGGCAATTACCGATCTTTATGAACCTGGTTCAACGTTTAAGCCGATTAATATTGCTTTAGCTTTAGATGCAGGGGTCATTTCGCCACAGGATACCTTTGATGATACTGGAGAAATTGAAATCAGAGATGCCGTCGTGCGTAACCATGATTTTGTTAAAAAAGGCGCACGGGGAGAATTATCTCTTCCCGAAATTTTGCAGTATTCCAGCAATGTGGGGATGATTAAGATTATGCGTCGCATGAACCCCCTGGATTATTATCGAGATCTGCAAAAATTAGGGGTTGAAGACAAGGTAGAGTTTGATATCCCTGGATATACTACAGGTAGATTGAAGAATGAAGTGGAGTTTACTGTTAGAGAGATTGAACCTGCTACTACAGCTTTTGGACAAGGTTTCTCCCTCACTCCCCTCAAGTTAATTCAAATTCATGCCGCCTTGGCAAATAAAGGTAAATTGATTACACCTCATGTAGTTAAGGGGTTATCAGATTACAAAGGCTATCTGCACTATTTTCAACCATCGAATAGCAAACAAATTTTCTCTCCCGAAACTGCTACTACTGTCCTCGAAATGATGGAACATGTGGTAGAAGAGGGTAGTGGTTATGCGGCAAAAATTCCTGGTTATCGCATTGCGGGAAAAACAGGTACTTCCCAAAAGGCAATTACTCAGGGGGGTTATGACGAGACGGCTAAAATTACTAGTTTTGTCGCTTCATTCCCTGTTGAAGCTCCCCGTTACACAGTATTAGCCGTAGTTGATGAGCCTCATGGAGAACATACTTATGGTTCTACCGTAGCGGCACCGATAGTTGGCTCAGTTATTCAAGGAATTATTAATATTGAAGGCATTCCCCCGAACAAGTAGAGAATAGGGAAATAGGGAATAGGGGAATAGGCATTGGTGACAAGTTAAGAGTCTACGTTGTTTGTCAAATGGTTGTTAGCTATCAGCTATCAGCTTTTGCGTTATTGTTTACCTATGACCATCAGGAAAATTTACGAGAAAATAGTATTTTTTGAATGCTTGTGTAGTAAAGGTTTCAGCCTATCCCGAACTCAGGTTAATTAAGTTAAAATATTACATATTAATCAAAAAGGCGGGGTATTACCCGCCTTGTTAACTGCCGATCGTTTTTTCGATTTATCGACTGGTTTTGGAAACACAGGTCTAATACCTTTTTTTCTTAGTTGCGATCGCTTTTGATGGCTGTCATAATCCTTGTCGGCAGCCAGCGGGCGAAAATCTTCGTCTTAGACGACCTAGTCTACCTGTCTGGTTTGGAAACCCCTTAAGTATTTCGGCACGACCCTATCTAGAGTCAGACTTTTGACTTCAAGAAGCGAAAACACGGTTTTTGTTAGTACCCAAATATTTCCAATTATTATTATCAGTTTTGTCAGTTGGAAAATACCCGTAACTTCCTTGTGCATTGAGTTTGATCAACCGAAAGTATTCTGTACTATTATTGTAGGGATTGTTGTACTCAAAAACTTCGCCAATATGATGACCTATTCGCCCATTTTCATTCCAACTATGAAGCTGAGATGATCGTAGGCTTTGACAAGCAATACCATCCTTGTCTCCATCAAGCCGGAATCGATCAGTTTCAAAGGCATCTAAAACATGTTGCGCTGCTTCTTGAGTAGTAAAATCAGAACAGTTGCAATCAGAATTCACACAGTTAGGAAGTTGAGCTTGGTTTTCTGCAAAGGCTTGATCAGTTGCCATCGTCAGACAAAATACCATTAAAAAGGTCACGACTAAAGTCATAACATAAACCTTAAAGCTTTTCACTGAAATTAGTTTCACAGTTTTCTCCTCAAAGAATCACTAAACGTTAAGTTGCTTGAAAAATACAAGTAAGACTCACAAAATGATTTATAAATCTCATTTCAAAAAATAACAAACAATAGAGTTTAAAAGTCAGCAACTTCACAAAAATTTAAGCATAAAAATCATATATTGATTAAGATTAGCGATGATAATTATATATAGTTTAAATAATGTATCTCAACAGGATTTAGTATTACATCAGATTTCCAAAAAGCGATCGCACGTAAAATATAAATGCGATCGCGAATGACACAAGAATACAAAGCGTTTCTATCGTTTTGAATGATTGAGCAGATCGATTAAAAAGCTGATAGCTAACAACCATTTGACAAACAACGTAGACTCTTAACTTGTCACCAATGGGGAATAGGGCATAGGGAAATAGGGGAATAGGGGAATAGGGGAATAGGGAAGTAGTCGAATGTTACTCTTACTCTAAAAATCCTTTTTCTTGTAAAATCCGTTCGACTTTAGCTCTGTGTTGGGTTTCCCATTGCTCTAATGTTTCGGTGGTTTCTTTGTTAGTTCGAGCAAGAGCGATTTGATATACTGAATCTGCTTTAGCATGAGGAATGACAGCAATTCCTTCTTCGTCAGCCACGACAATATCTCCAGGGTGTACTTCCACACCACCACAACTAATTGGTTGATTTAATGTTCCCAAAGTTTGCTTAACTCCAGGCTTAGGCATAATTCCCCTGGCAAAGACAGGAAACTTGCTCTCTCGTACTTCCGCTAGATCTCGAATTACGCCATCAACAATAAAACCAGCGATCCCTCGTTTTTGGGCAATCCCACAGACATTCCCCCCAGACATAGCGTAGTCAAGGGTTCCCGACTCTACGACAATAATCTCTCCTGGTTTAGCCCGATAAATGGCAGCATGAAGCATGAGATTATCCCCTGGATGACATTTAACCGTATAGGCTTTCCCAGCAATGCGAGGTATGGGATGCCAAACTTCTTTAATACCGATATCCATAAACTGCTTACGCTCTAAACCATCGGCATAGGCAGTAGGAGATATTTCCCTGAATTTAGCATCATCAATCATGAAATTACCTTGAATGTGACAGGCGTGACAAATGAGGTCAATCTTATTCCCCAAAAACCAATTCTAAACCTTGTTGCGATCGCATTAAGTACCTATGTAGAATTAATTTTATATTCTGTATTTAATTTTAGGCTTGATTCGTTGCTGTTCTTGAGTAGGTAAGGCTTTGAATTGCTTTGCAGCTTGTTTAACAAATTCAATACGGTAGCTCATAACCCGACTTCTGTTTTAAGATCGTCCCATGCTACCGTGCCCTCAGTTTCCATAGTTGCTAAAGCATTACGAGCATCTTGTAAGTCTTCATTATCTTGTTCTTGCTTCGCCTTCAGAAAATGCAGGAAATCTAGGACTTCTATAATTAAAGGATCGGATATATTGTCTAACTCTTGAATTAATTGATCTTTGAGAGTCATATTTTAGATCTCCTGTACTAAAAAGACTGATGATTAATTATTAAAAACTAATTCTAACCAGAGAATTGAGGGATTAATTCCATGCCAAAAAGTTATTTTTGTCACTTTTGACTGACTTGCTTGTTGAAGATTGCTGCAACCACTGAGTAAAAGTAGATTGAAGAGTAGAACGCAAATTAAGATCTTCTTAAGCTACAGATACAAAATAGCTATAGTTGAACTGATCAAGTTTTTTCGATAACTTAGGGTGGAAAATAATTAAGATAAACTGGTTTATTTCATATATATAGTGTTTCTCAGATGAGAGAGGTAGAGTTTTTTTCCCTTTGACCTTTTCCCAAACATAACCGAGGTGTACCTCATAGATACGAGAAGCACTATATACAAGATTACAAAATACTTTAGCTGCTTAATACTCTGTCCAATTGACAAAATCGGCACCTTTAATTTTGTATCCCAGTTAGTTGTTGAACAGGAGCATATTACCCAAAATGAAGCGAAAAGCATTTCGACATAAGCTGTACCATATTCTGGAGGATCAAAACTATAGTAGCTGGCTCTCTAAATTAGACCAAGTTCTGTTTTCCATCTTAATTATTCTAGACATAAGTTCTTTTATCTTAGAAACTTCACCATCCCTAAATCAAAATTATCATTGGCTTTTTAGAGGCATCGCTATTTTTTCTACCATAATTTTCACCATTGAATATGGACTTCGTTTATGGTTATGCACTGTTGAAAAAAGGTTTCGTCATCCTGTCTGGGGTCGGGTTCGCTATGCATTCACGCCGATGGCAATTATTGACTTTATTTCCACCTTTCCTTTTTACCTCTTATTAGTTTTTCATCATCTGGCTTTCTTAAAAACATTAAGATTACTACGTTTATCGAGAATTCTCAAAATTGGCAGACATTCTAAATCAGTACGTTCTTTAGTCAGAGTGGTGATTAGTAAACAAGAAGAACTTTTAGTTACATTGTCAATAATTTCTTTTTTACTGATTATTGCCTCTAGTTTAATGTTTTTTGCCGAACATGATGCCCAACCAGAAGTGTTTTCCAGTATTCCCGCTTCAATGTGGTGGGGGGTTGTTACTCTAACTACCGTAGGATATGGTGATATCTATCCTGTCACGGTAATCGGCAAATTACTCGGGGCAGCTTTAGCTTGTTTTGGGATTGGGGTATTTATCTTGCCAGCAGGTATTGTGGCGGCTGGTTTTGCCAAAGAAGTTCGAGAGGATATTACTCCCGCAGAATTGCCAGAGAATCAGACCTTAGAATCAATGGTAACTGAGGATATATCTAGAGAACAGCAATCATATCAACAGATTCAGGCAAACGCCAAACTATTAAAACATTGTCTCCTCGCTGCGAATCAAGAGATCGGACATCTAGAGTCTAATCAAGATGCGATCGACTCTTGGGCAATGTTTCTTTACTTTCAGGCGAAACAAGAAATTTCTGACTGTCCAGAATTAGCAAAAAGACTTTGATATCAAGATTAAGCATGATTCTCATATCTTGACACATAACTATAAAAAAAATGTGTAAATTTTTAATTTCTCATAATTACATCCCATAATGCGGGGGGTAATTTTGTATCAAATGCTGCTTTTTTTTGTGTATTAGATAGTACAATTTTTCCCACGAAACAATATTCGTAATTACTCACATAAAAATCTAACAAAACTTTTTTTACCTCTTATAAAGTAGGTAATCAAAGAGGATTAGGTACATTCAAGATATTTAAAGTCATGTCACAATTAGGAAGACGTAAATTTTTACTTTATAGCTCTACAGGAGTCTTAGCTAGTCTGTTTTTAAAGGGCTGTGCTGATAGTGGCGGTGGCGACCAGGCTGCCGATCCTTGCGCTGCTGCTGATCCTTGCGCTGCTGCCGATCCTTGTGCTGCTGCTGGGGGAGATGGCATCAAAGTCGGTATCCTCCACTCATTGAGCGGAACGATGGCAATTAGCGAAACTACTGTCGTTGATGCGGAGATGCTGGCAATTGATGAAATTAATGCTGCTGGTGGGGTTCTAGGCAAGCAGATTGTTCCGATTAAGGAAGACGGGGCTTCAGATTGGCCGACCTTTGCGGAAAAAGCAGCTAAATTAATTGATCAAGATAAAGTAGTGACGGTATTTGGTTGCTGGACATCTGCTAGTCGCAAAGCTGTTTTGCCAGTATTTGAGTCTAAGAAACACATGCTATGGTATCCCGTTCAGTATGAAGGACAGGAATGCTCTAACCATGTTTTCTATACTGGTGCAGCACCAAATCAGCAGATTGAACCTGCGGTTGATTGGCTCTTAGAAAATAAAGGAAAAGAGTTCTTCTTAGTAGGATCAGATTATGTATTCCCTCGGACAGCTAACACGATTATTAAAGAGCAATTAGCAGCTAAAGGCGGTAGCGTTGCAGGAGAAGATTATTTACCCCTCGGAGATACGGAAGTAACCCCAATTATTACCAAAATTAAGGCGGCATTACCTGATGGTGGTGTGATTTTCAATAGTCTTAATGGTGATACCAATGTGGCATTCTTTAAACAAATGCAGGGTGCAGGCTTGAATCCTGACAAGTATCCTGTAATGTCCGTTAGTGTTGCGGAAGAGGAAGTGAGGCAAATTGGGCCAGAATATCTTAAGGGGCATTATGCTTCTTGGAATTACTATCAAACTGTAGAAAGTCCCGCCAATGAAAAGTTTGTCTCTGCTTTTAAAGCTAAATATGGTGAAGATCGGGTAACTAATGATCCGATGGAAGCAGCCTACATTATGGTTTACTTGTGGAAACAGGCTGTAGAACAAGCAGGAACTACTGATTTAGAGCCTGTGCGCGCCGCAGCGGTAGGGCAGAAGTTGGAAGCACCAGAAGGTTTGGTGACCATGCAACCTAATCATCATATTTCTAAGACTGTTCGTATTGGGGAAGTGCGAGATGATGGATTGTTTGATATTGTCTGGTCTACTGAAGGGCCTTTAGATCCGATTCCCTGGAATCAGTATGTTAAAGAGACTAAAGGTTTTGCTTGTGACTGGACTGATCCTAATAAGGGTGGAAAGTATAAGGAAGCTTAGATCGTTGTTGATTTAAGTAGGCTTAGGGTGTAAAGGACATTGTCTCTATTCGAGGGCAAGTCCCACGAAGATGGGACTTGCCGCTTTGTATACCTGTGTAAGAGGCAAGGAAATGCGCCCAAGTCCTAAGAGCTAAAAGCTAAAAGCTGATAGCTGATAGCTAAAAACTAGTTAATCAACAACGTAGTCTATCTAATTAAAAATTGCTATAAGTTGTGTCTACATTAATTGAAGGTTTATTTAACGGTATTAGTATTGGTTCAGTATTATTGATTGCTGCTTTGGGTTTAGCAATTGTTTTTGGACTAATGGGAGTGATCAATCTGGCTCATGGCGAATTGATGATGCTGGGAGCTTATTCCACTTTTGTTGTCCAAAATATTTTTAAATCTTTTGGAGATCCCTGGTTTGATTTTTATATTATTGTAGCGATTCCTGTCGCATTTATCGTGTCTGCTGTTGTGGGCTTGATTTTAGAACGAGGGGCAATTCGTTTTCTCTATGGCAGACCATTAGAAACCCTATTAGCAACCTGGGGAGTCAGTCTGATTTTGCAGCAGTTTGTCCGTAGTGTTAACTGGCTATTGATGATCTCATTAGGAATTTTCAGCCTGTTATTTTTTGGCGGGATACAGGTTGTTAAAAAACGTGCTGATTGGGAGAGAATCAAAAGTAAGACACTGACATTACTAATATTTTTATCTACAGGAATTGCGATCGCATTTTACTCTCTGTTAAGCAAAAATTCTGTCTTAACTAAAGCCTGGTTTAGCGCGAGAAACGTCGATGTAACTGCCCCTAAATGGTTACGGGGTGGAACAACTGCTTTAGGGTTTCAAACTCCCTATGTCCGCCTATTTATCATTGCTCTGACTATCCTTTGTCTTATTGGAGTGTACTGGTTTTTGCAACGTTCAACCTGGGGGCTTAAAATTCGGGCGGTGACGCAAAATCGTACTATGAGTTCTTGTTTAGGTATTCCTACTGCTAAGGTTGATGCTCTCACTTTTGCTTTAGGATCAGGTTTGGCGGGAATTGCTGGCTGTGCGGTAAGTCTATTGGGTTCTGTAGGTCCAAATACAGGACAAAACTATATTGTCGATACTTTTATGGTGGTAGTTGTCGGGGGAGTCGGAAATCTCTTGGGTACTGTACTAGCTGCATTGGGCATCGGCATTCTTAACTATCTAGTTGGATCAGGAACTTTAGCTCTGTTTTTGACTTCATTTAGTGCCCCTCAATCCCTAATAGATTTCTTCTTGTTTTTCGCTACTAGCAGTATGGCAAAAGTGATGGTGTTTGCCTTGATTATTACATTTTTGCAAATCAAACCTGCGGGCTTATTTCCTCAAAAAGGACGAACGGCGGAATTGTAGTTGAGTAAAGAGTAAAGAGTAATCGTAGAGACGTAGCATGCTACGTCTGCACAGAAGTAATGAGTAAGAAGTTGTTCCTAAATAATGAGTAATGAAACGGGTGTTCAAATTAAACAAAGGAAGCGTAGAAATAAGCTGATAGAAATAGGTGTGATTATTGCTTCAGTTATTATCTTGGCAGTTATTTTGCCTAGCATAATACCAGCTTTTAGACTGCGCCTAATCGGTCGGTTTTTATCTCTGGCAATTGTTGCTTTAGGGATTGATTTAATCTGGGGGTATACAGGTCTATTAAGCTTGGGTCATGGTATCTTTTTTGCCTTGGGTGGTTATGCTCTGGCAATGAACCTCAAACTGCAAACTACGGGAGGTGAATTACCAGACTTTTTTACTCTCTATGGTGTTAAAGAGTTACCTTGGGTCTGGCAACCTTTTAATTCTTTTCCCTTTACAATAATTGCTTTAATTATTATTCCTGGAATTGTGGCAGGGTTAATTGGTTATCTCGTGTTTCGTAACCGCATCAAAGGCGTTTATTTTTCGATTTTAACTCAGGCGGCTCTATTAGTTTTCTTTAATTTTTTTAATGGTCAACAAGAGATTATTAATGGTACAAATGGCTTAAAAACTGATACTGAAAAGATCTTTGATATTGTAGTTAGTTCTCCTGGAGTACAACGAACTTTTTATATTATTACGGTTATTTGCTTAGTTTTAATCTATCTTTTGTGTCGTTGGTTAACTAGCGGACGTTTCGGCAGAATTTTAAAAGCAATTCGGGATGATGAAACTCGTGTCAGATTTTCGGGTTATGACCCCACAGGATATAAGGTTTTAGTCTTTGCTATCTCTGGAGCGATCGCAGGTATTGCAGGAGCATTATACACTGTACAAACGGGGATTATTACTCCCAGCATCATGAAGGTGGCTTTCTCGATTGAGATGGTGATTTGGGTGGCGGTAGGAGGCAGAGGAACTCTCATCGGTGCCATTATTGGTACTCTATTAGTAAGGTTAGCTCAAACCTTTTTGAGCGAAAGTTTTCCCGAAATTTGGCTGTTTTTCCAAGGGGCATTATTCCTGATCGTTGTCACGGTATTACCTGATGGCATTATTGGCTGGTGGACAAATTATGGTTGGTTTAAATTGCGATCGCTCTTTGGACAAAACCAAGTGGTAACCTATCCCAGTTTGGAGCAAGATCCTGGGGTACAACAGGAGAAAGATCAGATATAAAGGGAGTTAGTTGGGTAGTGGGTAGTAGGTAGTAGGTAGTGGGTGATGAGCAAGATATTAGAGATTGAAAATTTGACCGTTAGCTTTGATGGTTTTAAGGCTCTTAATAACCTGAATTTTAGTATGAATACGGGGGAGCTTCGAGTAATTATTGGTCCTAATGGAGCGGGCAAAACCACCTTTTTGGATGTAATTACAGGAAAAGTACAACCGACTCAAGGAAGGGTATTATTTAAAGGAAAAAATCTTAAGAAAATACCAGAATTCAAAATTGCTCGTATTGGTATTGGTCGTAAATTTCAGACTCCTAGGGTTTATTTAAATCTAACTGTTAGAGAAAATTTAGACCTAGTTTGTAACCAAAATAAAAATGTTTTTCCAACCTTGTTTAGTCGCCCCAGAAATAGTGAACAAAGAACTGTGGCTGGCTTGTTAGAAACTGTTGGTTTATATAGTAAAGCGAATCTAAACGCTAATTTACTATCTCATGGTGAAAAACAACGTTTAGAGATTGGCATGTTAGTAGCGCAGTCTCCAGATTTACTATTAGTAGATGAACCTGCCGCTGGATTAACCGATGAAGAAACTGATAATGTGGGGGCATTATTACTTTCCCTTGCTGAAAGT
Organism: uncultured Pleurocapsa sp.; assembly: GCA_938015355.1. GTDB lineage: Bacteria > Cyanobacteriota > Cyanobacteriia > Cyanobacteriales > Xenococcaceae > Waterburya. The sequence continues at coordinate 1,053 of CALLPS010000304.1, read as the reverse complement.
CATTCGATAATTGCGATCGAACACGACATGGAATTTGTCCGCCAAATTGCCAACGACAAAGTGACTGTATTGCACCAAGGAGCATTACTTTGTGAGGGAACAATGGACGAAGTACAAAACGATCCTCGTGTGATTGAAGTGTACTTAGGAGAAGCGCCTTCTATTACTCCTGAACAGATAAATATTCTCCGCATCGCTGCATCTATGGCTTGGGCTGATGGAAATTTTGCCCCAGAAGAGTTAAATGTGATTCTAGATAAATTAAGCCAGGAATTTGCTACAAATACTGAACACCAACACAATTTAAAGCAAGAGTTACAAAACTATTTGGGTAAGAATATTACCTTAGAAGAGTTAGTTCCTAAGTTACAAAACTCTACTGAAAAAGAAAAAGTCTTACAATTAAGTTACGAAATTATTCAGTTTAATGGCATTAATGAGCGGGAAGTAAAAGCTTATCAACAACTTCTACAATTACTTAATTTACCAACAGAAACTATTGAGCAAATAGAAACTGAAATTAAAGCTAAATACAATTGATAACTAATAACTAATAACTAATAACTAATAACTAATAACTAATGAATAACCAGTTGTCAACTATTAAGCAAACGGATCTAATGCTTAGAGCATCTAATCTTAACGTTTATTACGGTGAAAGTCATATTCTCAGAAACGTTGATTTAAGTGTTCCTGCGGGACAAATGGTATGTTTAATTGGGCGTAACGGAGTTGGCAAAACAACGCTACTGAAAACGATCATGGGTTTATTATCTCCTCGCACTGGAGCAATATTTTTTAGAGATCGCCCTTTAACTAAACTAACGACTGATCGTCGGGCAAAACTAGGTATCGGCTATGTACCTCAAGGAAGAGAGATTATTCCTCGTGTCTCAGTTAAAGATAATCTTTTATTAGGCTTGGAAGCAAAACCCGAAGGAAGAAAAGGCAAAGAATCGATTCCAGAATCAATATTTGAGCTATTTCCTGTACTTAAAACCATGCTATCCCGCATGGGCGGAGACTTAAGTGGAGGACAACAACAACAACTTG
>CALLPS010000303.1 GCA_938015355.1 uncultured Pleurocapsa sp. | reverse complement strand
GACTCAACATAGCCTTTGGTTTCCCGATAGGGAATTTTCTCGACAAACTCATCGGCATCTTGCAATCCATAACGAGATACCCATTTAGCGACGGCATTTGGTCCCGCATTATAACTAGCAACCGCTAACATTGAGTTATTGTCATACTTTTTATGAGTGAAATCCAGATAATAGGTTCCAATATTGACATTATCTTCAGGGTTAGTCATAGAATAGCTAGATAAACCGATGTTTTTGGCTGAGGTTTTGGCGGTGGGGGGTATTACCTGCATTAAACCCAAAGCCCCCGCTGAAGACTCAATCGCAGGTTCAAAACGAGATTCTTGACGAATCAGGGATGTAACTAATAAGGGATTAAGCTGTCGTTGTTTTGACCATTTAAGAATAGTGGACTCAAAGGGAAATGGATACAATGCTTGCCAGTATTCTGGAGTCTGACGCAGTTGCTGCCATTCTTGCTTGTCTTTGCTGGAATCTCGATCTTGGAGGTACCAGATTTGATTGATCCCCCGTAGATTTTTGCCCTGGTAGAGTTGTAATAAACCTTTAGTAAAGTCATCCGCTACGGTTAACTCCGTGCGATCTCCAATTTCGGTCTGGAATTGCGCCCAAGCTTGTTGTTTCAATCCTAGTTTATATAGTTCCTGAAAGGTTTCTGAACCCCCAGGAGGACTGATATTACTTGCTTTAACTACTTGAGGAACTTTATTTCGTACTGTGGTAAAGTCTCCCACGTCCCAACCTAAAGCGACAGCGGATCTCCAAGCATAATAGGAGCGAGGAAAACGAGCGAGGACAGATTGATAAGCTGTCGTGGCATCCTGGGGGCGGTTGAGCTTCTCTGCCCATTTAGCAATCCAAAAACCAGCCTTAGGTGCTAGTGAGCTATCAGGGTTATTTAACACTATGGGTTGCGCCCATTGCCAAGCAGTAGTGAAATCCCCTGCTTTAGCTTTTTTGCTGGCAATATCCCAGCGATATTCTGCTGCGGCATCAGAATGTTTATAGTCAGTTAACAGAGTTTGTAGCGCATTGGCAGCGGATTTGGGACTATTAAGTGCTTTGAGGTATTGGGCTTTGGTAACTAAGGCTTCGGGGGCATGTTTGGGAAATTTTGTAATTGCTTGATCTAAATATACTAGAGCCTCTCTTTTATTAACTATGGTGGCGATACGACGTAACCCCCAACCTGTATAGTCAGAATCAGGATATTGTTGAAATAACTGGAGATAATATTGTTTTGCCGTAACTTTGCTATTTCCCAGATGATATCCTCTCCCCGCACGATAAAGATTACGGTCGGTAATGGTCGCTTTGGCATAGGCTTTTCCCGCCTGACCATAATCCCATTTTAACCAGTAGCTATCGGCGATCGCTTGCCAATCTTGAGGAGTTAACTGACTAGAATATTCTCTGACTAAACGATCTCGCATTTTGTCTACCCCAGGATCATCAGGGGTATATTTAACCAACACTGCCATCAGCTTTGGTTGATCTGGATTTTGTCTCAACTGCTGATTAATAAGCTCATGAGTACGGGGATGGGAGGGGAATTGAGAAATTGCCTGTTGCCAGTAAGCAGGATTAGATTTTCCTAATAAATATAATGCCTCCCCCGTAGCAGCCGAAGTGGGATAGTTAGTAATTAATTTCTGCCAGTTTTTTTCCGCTAGGGAAGCATTTTGCTCTAGTTGATATGCTTTTCCTTGAGCTAATAAAATATGGGCAGCTAATAAAGGATATTCTTGTTCTAAGCCCTGCAATTTAGCCAAAGCAGCTTTTCCTTGTTGGCGGTCAATTAGATCTGCTGCGATCAGAAAGCTATGATCAATATTTGCTGAGGATTGATCTAGAGCAACTACAGGCTTAACCGCAAGTATATTCCTGTTGCTTTGAGAGGTCTGAATCGGTTTTTTATTAGTAGAAAAGATCGCATTTGAACCGATTAACGTTGAGGTTAAACCGATGCTAATTAACCAAAAATACTTGCTATTAAATGATTTCCACATATTGATTTCTTAAAGGTGTGAGGGCAGAGCAATATGATTATTATTCCCCTATGAATTATTTTTCATATCACCCAAATAATCAGTTCATGACAATTATTAATTGGCATATAGACAAGTAACAGTAATCTAAATACTTAAATTAAGAGAGGGGGATAAGTTTATTCTATACTGATTTACAGTATTTATTTATGCAGTTAAGTTAAATTTTTGATGAAGTAATCCAGAAACAATAAATAAGTTTTTGTTTGAAATTTTGTTTAAACTATTTTAGTTCTAGAAAGCTTTTCGGAAAGGAGAAGATTTGAAATTATATATTAATTAATTGTGATCTGGAAATAATTATAATTATTCTTAAAATAAAAAATCTTAAAATAAAACTATCTATAGTGGACTTCTTGCAGAAGTCAGGGAAAGGGGCAAGGGGTAAGGGTAAAAGGAGGATTTGTTATACCTTTAACCTTTAACCTTTTTCCAAAACAAAATCGAGGTTTATCGTATTTATGCAAGAGTTTTAGTGATGTTTCTGGAGTAAGAAAAAAGATCACTCCAGAAATCGATATCGTTAACTTTAGCGATCGCCCAATTGATTTTGCAGTATGTTATCTATCAGCTTTTTTCTGCTTGGGGAATAGAAATATCAACCAGATTAATGTCTTGTTGGAGGCTCTTGAGGGCTGGGTTTATGGTTTGAACATTGCCGACAACTACGGTAACTAATTTATTCGGCTGGAGATATGTTTGAGCAGCTTCTAAAATATCTTGTTGAGTAGTGTTTTCAACCTGTTTTTGATATTCAAAGATAAAGTTTTCTGGGTAGTCAAAATATTCATAACGCATCAATCGAGATAAAGTTTGACTGGGGTTCTGAAAGTTGAAGACAAAAGAATTTAAAATTGATTCTTTCGCATTAGCAAGTTCCTGTTCACTGACTAAGTTGTTACGCAGTTTCTTAATTTCCTGGACAATGGACTTAATAAAAGGAACAGTATTACTGGTTTGAGTTTGACCCCCAGCAATAAACATGCCATCAAAGTCATAGCTGGGACTCCAAGAGCCATACACACTATAGGCTAAACCCTGACGCGATCGCACTTCATTAAATAAACGCCCGCCAAATCCGTTTAAAACACCATTTAAAACGCTTAGAGTTGGATAATCTGGACTGTCAAATTGACCACCAATATGACCCAAAAGAATACTACTTTGGGTTTGTTGAGGACGGTCAACGATGAATAATCCCTGGTCATATTTTTGTCTGGTTGTTGGCGGCTTCAGAGGGGTTTGAGTTGTTCGAGCTTCCCAGTTACCAAAAGCAGCTTTTACGCGCTCGATCATCCCTTCAGTATCAAAATCTCCCACTATACCCAAAATTATGTTTTCAGGTCGAACGTAGGTTTGATAAAAGTTGGTAATATCTTGCCGAGAAATATTGTCTAAAGTATCATACTCGATCGTCCGAGCATAAGGACTGTTCTCACCATATAGCACCTTATTGAACTCGCGGTTAGCAATGGCTTTGGGGTCATCGTTGCGGCGGGCAATTGCCCCCTGTTGTTGTTTTTTGGCGATCGCTAATTTTTGAGGAGCAAAGGCTGGTTGACGCAGTACTTCGGTAAATAGGGGAAATACTGTATCTAAGTCTTCCGTAAGAGTATTAAAACCCGCACTACCAGAAGTATTCCCAATGCTGGTTTCCACACTAGCGGCTTTTTGTTCCAAAATTAAGTTCAACTCTGCTGCGGGATGATTTTGGGTTCCTCCACTCCGCATTAAGGTTCCAGTTAACTGAGCTAAACCAACTTTATTGGCTGGTTCAAAACGGGAACCAGTACGGATGATCGCTGTACCGTTAATTAAGGGTAAATCCCGATCTTCCAGCAGGTATACCACCATGCCATTATCTAATTCATAACGGTCATATTCAGGTAGCTGGATTTCCCCCAGAGCTTCAAACTCTAATTCTGTATAGTGTTTAGGAGTATCAGCGATCGCATTTAGCCGTACAGCAAATGATAGTACAACTGTCAATAATACCAGACCCAACCAAGAAAATAGTTTTTTACTCATTTATATCTACATCGAAAGAAGCTCTACTATTGTATCGATCATGAATCGATCAGTACTTAGGTCTGGTTAAAATATGCGATCGCTAATTACTCGATAAAGACTAAAGTAAGAACTGTAATAATAATGAACCGACACTACCCATAAATTTGCCGACATGACCGATGCCCCCTTCTTTTTGCTCGGCATTTTCCTCTGCTTCCTGAAGTAAAGCCATTTGTTGCTGAAAATTAGTTGCTGTTTGATGACCCAATTCATGTTTTTGCTCTTTAAAAAGCGACGCAGCCATCTCTGTGTTTGCCTTAGCTTCTGCTCGATGATCAAAATTATATTGGATAATCGCTAAACCCAAGTAAGCTGGGGCTAGTTCAGGATCAAGTTTGAGTGCTTTTTTGTAATTTGCGATCGCACCATTGTAATTTCCCAGTTCGGCTTCTTTTACTCCCCAGCGATGAAACTGTTCAGCAGAAGCAGCAGTCTCCGCCAGACCTTTGATACCTTCTAAATGAGCCGAATCTAAATTTACCTTGGCTAAATTAGCATTGCCGACATAAGCATTTCTGAGATCTGTCCCCGCTAAGTTAGCTTCTGTGAGATTTGCCCCTGTAAGATTTGCTCCATGGAGGGATGCTCCTGTTAAGTTTGCCCCCGATAAATCGGCTCCTGTTAAGTTGGCTTGACTTAAATTGGCACCTGCTAAATTCGCCTCTACAAAATTAGCGCCCGTCAAATTTGCCTGTACCAAACCAGCATTACTAAGATCGCATTGGGTACATTTTTTAGTGCTTAGAAGTTTATTTAAATCGCTTAAGCTTTCCGCCTGAGAAGATGCAGATGTCGCCAGAGCAATTAATACAGTTAATGTGGCTAATAATTGAGGTTTCATAAGTTTTAAAATAGAGCACAAAGATTCCGCCATTTTAGCCTCCATGTAGATTAATTGAGTACAGGAGTAATGAGTAATGAGTTCTCTAATTACATTGTTCAGTTTTCATAAAACTCCTATTTTCAATATGGACAAGGTTTAAATCAATCAAGTTAATAGATTTTGATGCCAATGCCAGAAATTAATTTGCTTCGGCGACTTATCGGTTTTAACTGCGATCGCTCCTAGATAATCTGTGGTAGGAAGACAAGGATAAAGTGACCAGTCTACAGTGACATCTCGATCTCCCTGAATCGAGTGTAAGTAAGGATTTCCCCGTAAGTCCAACTCTATTTCCACAGCATCCAATGAACCTGCTAAACCTGTGCCGACAGCCTTTAAATAAGCTTCTTTTGCTGTCCAAAGAGTAAAAAATAATGCTTGTTGTTCGTCTTTTGCTGTTTCTTGAAGTAGCTTATATTCTCTTACCGAAAAAAAACGTTCAGCAATTTTGAGAGCATCGGACATGTCTCTGATATATTCAAGATCGACCCCAATTAAAGCTTGATCAGTAAACCCGAAAAGAGCATATTCTTGGGAATGAGAAATATTAAATTGCAGTGAATGATCTGATTTAATTTTTGATAATTGAGGCTTGCCGCGATCGCTATATTGAAACTCAACTTTACGGGGACTTATGGACAAATAATGACCCAATAACTGTCTTAAAATGCCTCTAGCAGCAGTGAATCTGGTTTTAAGGTGGGGAAAACGAAATTTATTAGCCCTAGTTATTTCATCAGGGGATAAAAAAGCAGTTAGGTAATCTAATTCTGTCTCAGATAGATCGAGATTCGCACGCCAGATATGAACCTGATTGTCTTCTAATACTGGTAGTTGTAAAGGATCTTGCCAGACTGTATCTATAGTCATTTAATATTTTACTTTGCTCTGGCGATCACTTTTAACTTGTCTCATTCTCTGAAATCTGAAATCTGAAATCTGAAATCTGAAGTCAATTCATGAATTAGAGATTTTATAATTAGCCTTAGCTTTAATTAAAACATTTTTATCATCTACTACTTCTGACCAACAATTTTCCCCTAATTGCTCTAATGCTAATAAACAAGCATATTTAAGATCAAAAATAGGCGTATTCATCGTCTCTTTCAGTAGAGGAATGGCTTGAGTAGCGTGGAGATTCCCTAAAGCGATCGCCGCCGCCGCCCGAGATTTCTGGAATTGTGGGGCGGGATTCTGTAATGCTTCTACGATCAGATCATAACCAGGTTGATATTTAAGTAACCCCAGAAGTTTAACGACATGAAAATGTCCGCCATAATCATTGTGAGCTTCTTCTGCGTAAGTTTTTAATAAAGCATCGGGAGTTTGTTCGGGATAAGCTTCCAGCAGGGTTTTTCCCGCTAGATAACAGCGACCAAAATCAGTATGATAAAGTTCTTGGATCAAAAAATCTATGGCTGGAGGCTGATCATATTCATGTACCATCTCAATATCTTGGGGACGATCGCGAATTACTTGATCCAGACTGGGTTCAATCTCGGCAAAGGTGAGATTACCCGTGGCGAAAGCCTTAGCCGCCAAAAGTCGCATCCCCCTAAGACGGAAGGCTACCGAAATTGGTGCTTTAGCGATCGCACCTAGGGCAGCATAATGTTCCGTATCGATTAAATCCTGAATACAAGCCCGTCTGACATTAACACTACTATGCTGTAAAAATTCAACTACCTGATCCATCGAACTAGAATCACCAGTTAAACGAGCTAAAGTAGCGATCGCTGCACTGGCGATAGATTGATCATCGTTAGTCGTAAAAGGTTTGATTCTCTCAATCGCTGGTTTATAGCCAAAGTTAGCCAGGGTATGGATAATTACCCGATAGGTTTGATTCGGTTTGGTTAACAAATCGGCGATCGCTTCTAAGATAGACTCATCTTCTGTGCCAATTTCGCCAATTGACCAGACCGCATTTTCTACAGTCAGGGTGTCTTCATCTGCCAGACAAGATTTTAATGTCGGCATTGCTTGAGCTGCTTTTAAGCGTCCTAAGCTTTCCACCGCTTTACGTCTGGCGATTCGATTTTCTAGGGCTGGGTCATGATCTCCAATAGCATCAATCAGGGCATTAATCGATTTTTCCGTGGGAAAGTTAATCAGGTGCGCTGCACCAACATAACGCTCGGATGTCCCATCTTCACTGTTTAAAGGCTTTTTTAACAAAGCGATCGCCTGATCTTCAGTGAGATTAAATATATTGGAAAATCTATTATCCATTACTCAAAATAAATTTAATAATTGATGCTGATTAATAAATAGTTTATAACTTTCTGCTGAGGTTAATCCCTACTAGTTTACGGTTAGCAAAAAATCTGAGAAAATCAAAAACATAATTTGAAATCAAACAGTCCCCTAGTTATATTAAGAAATATTAAGAATATGACAGAAACTCCAGTAACAGTAGAGGATTTAGCAGAGCTAATTGTTGAATTTGAAAAATACCGCGATCGCTTAGTTACCGAAACCACTGAAGCAGCCAAAAAAGCGAAGCTTTCTAAAAAGGTAACTATGGCAAAACTAGAACCACAGCTTGCCGATATTGATAGCAAATTGCAACGACTTCGGGAACAACATGCTAATTTGAACGCTAGTAAGTGAACTACCCCCCGATAAATCGGGGGCTTCCAAATTTATAGGGAATTGCCTAGTCTAGATACACGACCTAGCTTCGGCCTTACATTCCCTCCTCTTCTAAGATTAAAGTTCATGAAGATAGACCAAAATCTTAGATCCTTAACTTGTCACAAATGATCAATAACTATGACATAATGCGATCGACAATTTTCTGTACAATCTGCATCCCCGTAACCGCCTGCCAGCCAAATAAGCCCAAAAGTACGATATTCAGAGAGATATGAGCATTACGAGCTAGGCTATTCCCCTTCTGCATATAGGGTACTAAAGATGCCGCAACAGCAATTAAACCCGTCATCCCCAATCCTGCTAGAAGATGAGGCCCAACAAAAAGCTTGCCATTATTAATATAAGTAATTGCCATCCCGCCGATATTACCCAAAACCATCAACGACAAGAGAATTGATCCCATTTTGTGATGTCTCTGTCCAAAGTTTTTCTTAACTAATTCTTTTCTAGTTTCTTTATCGGCATTTCTTATTTTGGAGTGCTGAAGACCCAAATATAGTGCATAAATAGTGATACCGAATAATACCCACATTAATATCGGATGACCAAATTGTGACCAGGTTTTAACCGAATCGGGAATTTCTAACGCCATGACGCTCTCCTTTAAATTAAACAAGTTTAAAACTTTATAAAAGTTAACTTAACATATAGTAACTTTATAAGGCGAAGAGATATTAGTCCAAAAAATTGGAGAAAAAATTTGCGTAAATATTATGCTCTAGATTCAGTAAAGTCGGGGTTATACTGCTAGCTTGAACGATAAAATATCTGTGATTATAGCGATGCCGATATCATCCTCTGTACTTCTCAAGTCATGTCAGTTACCTCCTTCACTTCAGCCTGGAGATTTGATTATGGCGATCGCTCCTTCTGGTGCAGTCAAAACAACAGATGCTTTAGAGCAAGGGGTCGCAATCTGGCGTAAACGGGGCTATCGGGTGGAGATGGGGGGTAACTATCGCGCTTGTTGTGGCTATCTAGCAGGGAGCGATCGCCAGCGGCGAGAAGATTTAGCAGCAGCATGGCATAATCCAGAGTGTAAAGCGATCGTAGCAGTTAGGGGTGGCTATGGTGGAGCTAGACTACTGGAAGAGTGGGATTGGCGAACGATAAATCCTAAATGGCTTATTGGGTTTTCTGACGTTACCAGTTTACTCTGGAGTCTGGCAGCGACAGGTATCTCAGGGCTTCATGCCCCTGTATTAACTACATTAAGAGATGAGCCACCATGGGCAATATCTAGGATGTTTAATTATCTAGAAACAGGACGACTTGATGCCTTGCAGGGAAAGCAAGGTTTTGGGGGTAAAGTATCAGGAATCTTGTTACCAGGTAATTTAACAGTAGTTACTCATTTATTAAATACTCCAATACAACCCAATTTTACTGGGGCAATCTTAGCTTTAGAAGACGTTACCGAATATCCTTATCGTATCGATCGCATGTTAACCCAATGGCGAATGATGGGAGCATTAAAACAGATCAAAGGCATTGCCTTGGGTCGCTTTAGTCGTTGTGAACCCTATCCCGAAACTAATAGTTGGACAGTTTTGGAAGTATTGCGCGATCGCCTGGAAGACTTAGGGATTCCCTTAATCTACGATTTACCCTTTGGTCATGATGGGGCAAATGCTGTATTACCCGTGGGACAACCAGTTCATTTAGATGGTGACACAGGAGTTTTAAGCTGGTCTAATTCTGCTAAAATTTCAAACACAGATCAAGACCTTAATAAAACTTAAAGGAGAACTCTGCTTTGCCTCATTCCATTGTTACCGAAACCTGCGAAGGTGTAGCTGATTGCGTTGATGCTTGTCCCGTAGCCTGCATTCATGATGGCCCTGGAAAAAATACCAAGGGGACAGATTGGTATTGGATAGATTTTGCGACCTGTATTGACTGTGGTATCTGTTTACAAGTTTGTCCCGTTGAGGGGGCGATTCTACCAGAAGAAAGACCAGAGCTACAAAAAACTCCTAGTAGTTGAGAATATCGCAGTATGTTAATCGG